>JALRJG010000100.1 GCA_023261215.1 Pseudomonadales bacterium
CGAATCTGGATCTGGCCTCTCATAAATGCGAACGACCTGAGCTGGGTTAAACTGACGCGCTTATACTCATGCGCCCGTTTCCAAAGGAGCTGCAGCCTGGTGGATGCTTTTGACGATCAAATCAGTTGGTCCATTGCTGTGCGAATTCTGCAGTTGTTTCAGGACTATCGGAGTGCGTTTCGATCGATTTCGGCCGGGGCTCGACAGCGATTTGAAACCGCTCATTGGCAAGACGCCGAAGCCGCATCTCAGACTCGAATTCGGCTTTATAGCGAACTGGTTCAGTCATCGTCCATGGCGCTTTCCCATGAAGTGTCGAGCTTTCACTCGTCCGACTGGCAGCGGGTTCGGCAACATTATCAGCACTTGATTCAGGGGGCAGACGATGAAGCATTGGCTAAGACGGTTTACAACTCAATTTATCGGAAGTTGGCGGGTCGGATTGAGCTAGATGATGACCGTGCATTTCTAACCTTGGCCCCGACCGTCAGCGAGACGCTAGCATCAACGGACGTCTATCGATTTGAGACCCGTCTAGCGCTTGAGGTCGTTCTTGAGCGGATTTTACTCAGCTATCCATTTGCCATTGGTTATCAGGATCTGACGAGAGATGTGGCGCTGGCGTCTCAACGAATGCAGCGTGAAATTCCTGCGCTTCGAGGCTCACCCCAACTCACGGTTTCGATGCTGCGCCCCGTGTTTTATCGGAATAAGGGCGCCTACTTGATAGGCCATCTGGAGGTTGAACAGCATAGATTCCCTCTAGCGTTTGCCATTCAGCGGGAATCCGATGGCTTAGTCCTAGATACAGTGCTCTGGAATGAGCGCGATTTGTCACTGATCTTTAGTTTCACTCGAGCCTATTTCATGGTTGATTTGGCGAGTCCTGCGCCCTTTGTGGCGTATCTCAACACGCTAATGCCCACCAAAAAAACGGCCGAGTTGTATACCAGCCTGGGTTACTTTAAGCATGGTAAAACGGTCTTCATCGATGAATTGAATCGCCATTTACGAGAAAGTCCTGATCGTTTCGAACAGACACCGGGCATACCTGGCTTGGTCATGGAGGTATTTCAGTTACGTTCATTCCAGGTGGTCTTTAAAGTGATTAAGGATCGATTTCCCTCGTCCAAAAAGGTAACGCGCGAACAGGTTCGTGCCGCTTACCACTTGGTTAAAACCCATGACCGAGTGGGCCGCATGGCCGATACGCATGAATTTTTTGAACTACGACTGCCGACGTCGTTGTTTGACGCTGATCTTCTAGAACGGATGCTGACCATTGCGTCAAAGAATGTCAGTCTTGCCGGCGATGAGGTGATCCTTCATCACGTGTACGTCGAACGGCTGATGACCCCTTTGAATCTGTATCTGCTGTCATGCAATGACACCGATCGCCGTTTTGTGTTGGAGGATTTTGGCGAGGCCATCAAGCAGCTGGCCTCCGCAAATATTTTTCCAGGCGATATGCTGCCGAAAAATTTTGGAGTCACTCGCCACGGGCGTGTGGTTTTTTATGACTATGATGAAATCTGTTACCTTACGGACGTGAATTTTCGGGCGTTACCTGAATCTGATCCAGAGAATGTGATGGGCTCAAGCGATGCCTTCCTCTCAGTTGGAGAGCAGGATGTGTTTCCAGAGCAATTTAAGTGGTTTCTCTTCCCCGAAGGGGTGAATCAGCGCGAATTTTGGTCTCGGCATCCAGAGATCGCAGATAGCCAGTTCTGGCAATCGGTGCAGAGCCGCGTGAGAACCCAAGAGGTGCTGGATATCTATCCTTACCGTTGGTCGAAGCGTTTGAAGGCAGCCGCTCAGCCTTCACCGGAGGAGACTTAGAATGAATCTGTATGAAGCCATGGCGACGCAGCGCGCGATTCGGCGCTTGAAACCCGACCCCATTCCACATGATGTGTTGTCTCGAATCTTCCAGGCGGCATCCTGGGCACCCACGGGTGGGAATGTCCAACCTTTTAGGATGGTGGCCGTGACGGATCGCGACAAGCTTAAGTCGTTGGGTGAGCTTTACACAAAGCAGTGGGCCGTCTACACCGAAGGGATGAGGGCAGAAGGGGATGCGCTTGCGCCAGCACGCAAAAAAATGATGCTGGCGGGCGACTACCTGTGCGAGCACCTCCACCAAGTCCCTGTGATGGTCGTGTTTTGTTTTAACGCTGAGCACATGGCGATTACGGACGCAGGTCTTGATCGGCCTTCGGTCGTTGGGGGCGGGTCTGTTTATACGGCAGTCCAAAATCTGATGCTGGCTGCTCGAGCAGAAGGTGTAGGGTGCGTGCTCACGACGCTCCTCTGTTTCGAAGAATCCGCTGTCAAATCGCTCTTAGAGATTCCTGACCCTTGGGGGACCTGCGCACACATTCCGATGGGTTATCCGGTCCTCGGGGGGTATGGGCCAACCTCCAGGCGCCCGCTGTCCAAAATGCTCTATGAAAATACCTGGATGGCATCGAGCTCGTTTGAGGGTGGCGCGTGAACTTTCTTTATAAATTGTATGAAACCTTTCTCTGGAGTCAGATTAGAAATGGCCCCACCCCCAACCACATTGGTTTGATTGTGGATGGCAACCGGCGTTTCGCGAAGGGCCGGGGCCTGGCGCAGAACCTCGGTCACGAGGAGGGATCTAAAAAACTCGAAGAGTTCTTGCGCTGGTGCTGGCGTCTTGAAATCAAAGTCATCACCTTGTTCGGGTTCTCAACCGAGAATTTTTCTCGCTCGCAGGATGAGGTCGATTATTTGATGGACCTCATCATGGAAAAATTGAAGCAATTTCAGACCGATCCAGCGATCAAGAGCGAACGGGTCCGCGTCAAGGTGATCGGTCGTCGTGAGGACTTGAGTGACGCCATGAATCGTGAAATCGACATTGTCGAAGCCATGACCGCAGATCATGATCGATTCTTGTTGAACATCGCGCTCAGCTACGGGGGGCGCGCGGAAATCATCGACGCAGTGAAGCGCGTGGCGAGTGAGGTTCAATCCGGTGCATTGGCCGTCGACGCGATCGATGAGGCCACTTTCGCGAACTACCTGTATACCCAGGGCGTCCCCGATCCCGATCTGATTATCAGGACCTCAGGGGAAGAGCGACTGTCAGGTTTTCTTCTGTGGCAGAGCGCTTATTCAGAGCTCTACTTCACCGACGTGTTCTGGCCAGCGTTTAGAAACATTGATTTCTGGCGAGCCCTGCGGATCTATCAGCAGCGTGAGCGACGATTTGGTCGTTAGCGAGCGCGAGTGGTGCATCAGACCTTCTTGGAGGGTGCTCGGGAGATTCGGGCGGGTGAAGTCAGGTCTCGAGTGCCGAGGCCGGCGCGAGCATGAGCGGCAAATTGTGCGCCCCATTGGCACGCGTCGCATCAGCCCCCGCTGACATATTGGGCAACGCATCGAGAAGTGGCGCACGCGGCAAGAATCCTTTGCTCGCGAATGGATGATTCGTTCGCTGACGGGGCTCGAAGCCTTAGATCCTTCTTGAGAATCAATGCGGCGAGAAATCTTGCGTAACGAGAAATCTTCTGTAAAAAGCAATATGCTACTGGCGGCGGGTAAGGTCTGCCTAGACTAGGTCAGCAGAGATTGAGTGGTCGCGGAACGCGGTGGCAGGTCAAATGGACGCGGAAGCTCGAGTCAGCGCCAATCGTTCGCGAATGACTGCTTCCGGAGCACTGTGAAATGAGTGGTTGATGCAAAAAGGTAAATCGAGTTGAAGATGGCTAAAAAGCTGACAAAGCCTTGCCTCGTGATCATCAGTCAAGATGGTCTGGGCGAGGTGTTTCCACTCGCGCCGGGCGGCAATACTTTGGGTAGCGGCGAGGGGGCGAATGTGCACTTGCCTTACCGAGGTATCGACCCCGTTCACGCCACGCTGCATTTAGATGAGACGCTGACGCTCGAGGCTAATTCCGCGAATCTGGTTTTGATCGATGGGCAGGTCGTTTCCGGTTCTCGAGCCCTTCAAGTCGGCAACACCATTGAACTCGGTGTGGTGACGATGAAATACCGAGAGTTCGATGAAGAAGATGAAACCTACCATGAAGCGCTGCGGCAGCTCGCCATCCGGGACGGACTGACGAATTTATTCAATGCTCGATATTTCAGAGACGCACTCGTCAAAGAGCACGATTTTTGTGTACGTAAACAAAGTTCGTTAGCGCTTTTGTTTATGGATATCGATCACTTTAAACAGATTAATGACCGTTTCGGGCACGCTTTTGGGGACTTTGTCTTGAAGGAGCTGGCGCGATTGCTGACCACTCGGCTTCGAGGTTACGACCTGCTCGCACGGTATGGAGGTGAAGAGTTCGTTTTTCTGGTTCGAGAGGAATCGCCGGAATCCGTACACGAGCTTGCCGAGCGGATCTGCGCGGATGCGCGAAACCATGTGTTTCATTTTGCGGGCGTTCGAACTCGAGTCACGGTGAGTATCGGTTATGAGTGGTGGAATGGTATCGATCGAGATCTCACGTCCGAAGACCTGCTTAGACGAGCCGACGACCAGTTATATCGAGCAAAATCCAATGGTCGTGATCGGGTTGAACCGAATGAAGTCGAGGCGCGTGCCAGCTCAAAAAGTTAGCCCAGCGAAGCGCCCAGAAGGGCTGTGGCCTGCCTTGGAGTAGACGAGGCTGGCTTGGTTATTTGCTCACAGACCCTCTTGGTGCGCGATTCGGATCAGTTGCTGTTGTGATCTCTGCCGGCCAGATAACTTCGCTGGTTCAACGATGATGTTGTTCGGCAAGGAATGAGCTCGAACCCTAAGGATGGGCAACGAATTGATTTTATTGATCACCAGATGAATCGATCGGCTGGGAGTTGCCGTTTAATGATCGTGAATTCAAACCAAAACGACCCGAGTTAAATTCAGCCAAGTGAAGACCCAACTCAAGACAAAACTGAAGGACAGTCCCCTGTGAGTGATTCAACCGAGACTCGTTCCAGCCCGTCGCGATGGACGGCCCTCGCCGCAAAGAGTGCACTTTGGCTTTTGGCCGCTGCGTGCTTTTATCTGGTGTATCAACGATCCGCGGCTGCCGCGCAACGCGATAATCTAACGCTTGTTCAATACTTGGGGGAGTTCTTCGCCGGTGTGGACTGGCTGATGTGGCTCTGCATGATGGTGCCTTACTCCCTATTTTTCTTCTTGGTCGATAGCCACGCAACCTGGCGAGTCGTGCGTTGGGTCAATTCGCCCGACGTAAAGTTCAAAGATATCTTGCCCATTCGTGGAAGCGCTTACATTCTGTCTTTGGTGAATGAGCAGGTGGGCAAGGGTGCCATGAGTCTTTATCTGTTGAGACACCATCAGGTGCCGGGCTGGCAAGCCCTGTCATCGATGCTGATGCTTGGCATCGTCGAGATCTACCAATTACTTTTCTTTTCTGCTGTGGGCACTTGGTTTTTTTACGAACGGGTGTCGGCGGCTTCCCAGCTCCTCCCGCTCGATGTGATTTTTCCCATTCTGTTCGTCGTCGCGGCGGTCTATCTACCGGTTCACGGCTGGCTCTTTAAAGGCAAGGGCGCTCGATCGGGCAAAGTACGGTCGTTACCTGTATTCCACGCTTTTCGAGAAGTACATTGGTATCACTATCCATTGCTGCTCCTCTTTAAAGCGCCCAATTTATTGCTCGCCATTGTGGTTTACACCTCAGCGCTGGCGCTATTCGATGTGCCTGTCGTGCTCGAGGAAATGTTGGTGTTCTTGCCGATGATTTTCCTAGCGGCGGCATTGCCATTGCCTTTTCATGCAGGTGCTTTGGTCTTTTGGACAGTGCTCTTTCCCGAATTCCCACTGGTCGGGGCCTTCTCGCTGGTCATGCACACGTTTTTTGTCGTGTTTAATGCGCTCATCGGCTTGGCTTTCCTGCCTTTGGCCAATCGTCAGTTATTCGGTGAGCGTCCTGCTTGAAACCTATGCCGAGCACGATCGATCATCGACAAGAGGGTTGAGCCCACGAGCGCCCACGCCACGGTGAGAACGATGGGCGCTGCTTGGTCGTCGGCCTGGAAGAGATTCAGCGTGATCAGCGCCACCAGAAAGCCGATGTACAGAAGACCATTGATTCTCCCCAGT
>JALRJG010000101.1 GCA_023261215.1 Pseudomonadales bacterium
AACACTTTGCGAGTTCTAAATGTGCGCCCGACCAATCGTCCATTTCGTTCACGTTCTTCCTTTTTGCCTCACACGGTTGCAAACCATCGCCGACCCAGAAACTCGGGTATCCGCGACCCGTTTCAGGCACGCGACGACAATTCGTCGGACAACCAACGTTGATAGGGCGCTTTTTGAAGCGCGCTGAAGTCAACGTTGCCACCCGACAGAATCGCGCCCACTTTCTGCCCTTCGAATTTGTCCCGATAAGTATTCACTGCCGCGAGCACGGTGGCCGCACTGGGTTCTACCCATGACTTGAGATCGCGCCAGAGTTGGGCGGTCGCTCTGGTCACGGCCTCTTCAGTGACCGTGAGAATCCCCGCGACGTCTCGATGAATCATCTCAAAGGGCCGCATACCGACCGAGGCTCTGAGGCCGTCACAGATAGTCATCGACTGATCTATTCCGCAGCGGATACCCGACTCAACTGACCTCGCAGTATCGTCTGCGAGTGCAGGCTCAACGCCGTAGACGCTCACACCCTCGGCCGCGAGCAGCGAACCCGCAAGCAAGCCACCGCCCCCCACGGGCACCAATAGCACGTCGAGATCGGCACAGACTTCGAGCAATTCGAGCGCCGCCGTGCCCTGACCGGCAATGATTCGGTCATCATCGAAGGGCGGCACCAGATGCGCATTGGAAGCCCTCTGTAAGGCCTCCACCGCTTCTAGTCTCGCCGCGTTACTGGCGGCACACCAAATAATCTCACCGCCCTCATCCACAACAGACTGCGCTTTTAGTCGATTCGCACCCATGGGCATCACCACGGTGACGGCGTAGCCCGCAAGCCGACCCGCCCGAGCAAGCGCGGCCCCGTGATTACCCGAGGAATGGGTACAGATCGTACCCTCAAAACCCGATGTCTCGAGAAGGTTGACCGCATTCATTGCACCGCGAAACTTAAATGATCCAGTATGCTGCAGGTGCTCCGCTTTAAAATGTAACGACAACTTTAGCCGTCGATCCAGATAGTCGGACCTCAGAACCGGCGTCGCATGAACGCTTGATCGCAATCGCTCCCGGGCAGACAAGACGTCAGTTCGATTCATGACAACCCCAATTAGACCTTGGTCTACGTCACCCATACGGTGTCAGCCTTTGATTCGAGATTTGCGCGTGCTGCCAGAGGCGCGTCGATCCACGCTTGGTCTAACTCGGGTTCGACCGGAATCACAGTTCGGTAGATGTGTGCTTTGACCCCGCACTGAAGCAACCAAAGGGTCACCCCATGGAGTGATGGGGCGTAGCACTAATCGCTCTCGAGCGTGGCGCGCATTTTGTCGGCGGAATCTTTCAGGCCAACAATCTCATTGAACACCAATTCTCCTGAGGTCGTGGCATCCACATCGTCTTGGATAAAATAGCCTTCTCTCTCAAATTGAAAGCGCTGCGCCCTCGGTTGCTGGAGGACGCTTCTCTCGACAAACCCCTGCCATCGTTGCTCTGAATTCGGGTTGATGAGATCACGGTAGTCGGTCTCTTCAGCGTCAGGGAACGGTACAGTAAAGAGCGGCTCAAACCGTCTGAATTCTGCGGAAACGCAATCCTCGGCTGAAACCCAGTGAATCACGCCTCGGACTTTCCGGCCCTCAGGGTTGACCCCTAACGTGTCTGGATCGTACTCACAGAGGACCTCCTTGATATTGCCATGCTCGTCCTTTCGGACATCCACAGCACGAATCACGTAAGCGCCTCTCAGCCGAACTTCTTGACCGAGAACCAACCGCTTGTACTTCTTGTTTGCTTCGAGCCGGAAGTCCGACTGATCAATATAGAGGGTGCGCGTTAATGGCACCTCTCGAGAACCCATGTCGGGATCCTTCGGATGATTAGGCACCTGGAGGGTTTCAGCTTGTTCCTTTTCAAAGTTGACTAAAGTGACCTTGAGCGGATTGATGACCGCCATGGCCCTGGGCGCGCTCGCTTCTAAATCCTCACGAATACAGCTTTCAAGGAGCGCAAGTTCGACGTTATTGTCGCTCTTCGTGATGCCAATTCGGCGGCAGAAGTCTCTTAACGCGTACGGCGTGTAGCCGCGCCGACGCATACCCGCGAGGGTTGGCATTCTGGGATCGTCCCAACCACGGACAAACTTCTCGTCGATCAGCTGTTTTAGCTTTCGCTTGCTGGTCACGGTGTACTGCAAGTTTAATCGTGAAAATTCGATTTGCTGTGGATTCCCGGGCACATCGAGTTGATCAAGCACCCAGTCGTAGAGCGGCCGATGATCTTCGAAGCCCGTGTCGCAAAGCGAGTGCGTGATCCGCTCAAGTGCATCGGAGATACAGTGGGTGTAATCGTAAAGTGGGTAGATGCACCAAGCATCGCCGGTTTGGTGATGCGCGACGTGTCTAATCCGGTAGATGCTAGGGTCGCGCAGATTCATATTTCCCGAAGCCATGTCAATCTTCAGACGCAAGACATGCGCGCCATCTTCAAATTCACCGGCTCTCATACGAGCGAACAAATCCAAATTTTCTTCTACCGACCGTGAACGGTAAGGGCTGTCTGTGCCGGGTTCGGTGAGCGTTCCTCGATACGAACGAATCTCTTCCGCTGACAACGAACACACATACGCCTTGCCGTCTTTGATCAGTTGGACTGCGAAATCATGCAGTGCTTCAAAATAGTCCGACGCATTGTGCTCCTCTTCCCAGCGAAAGCCGAGCCATTCAATGTCTCGACGCATGGCCGTCATGAAGTGCTCGTCTTCCTTCTCTGGATTGGTATCGTCGAACCGAAGATTGGTCGTCCCACCGAATTCGCTCGCCAAGCCAAAATTCAAGCAGATCGCCTTTGCATGACCGATATGCAAATAGCCATTGGGTTCAGGGGGGAATCGGGTTTTAACACGACCCTGGTGCTTACCTGACGCTTGATCAGCGGTCATGATGTTGCTGATAAAGTTAGAAGGATAGCGAGCGTCTTCTCTATCGACCATGATTTCAAACTTCCAGAAAGGCGGCCACACACGACAGGGAGACCATTATAAACAGAATCGTTTTCAGCACCCTGGCAGACAGCGATAACGTCACTCTGACGCTGAGGTAAGCGCCCACAGCCGAGCCAGCCGCCAAAGCGAGCCCCGACATCCAGTGAACTTGCGCTTGCCAAGCAAAAACCACCAGCGCGACGAGACTGAAAATACCCGTGCACAGGGTCTTTAAAGCATTGCCTCGCACCAAATCATACTGCATCACACCAGACAGGGCGGCGAGCAAGATGAATCCTACACCAGCTTGAATAAACCCTCCGTAGAGTCCTGCGCCAAAAAGCGCCACGAGCCCCAACCCACCCTGTTTAACCGGCTGATCCTCCCCAGGCTGCATAAACGCCGGGTTGATGAGCATCAGAGCCGCCATCGTCATCATGACGCCGAGTAACACCGGCTTTAAGTAGACAACCGGCATGACAGATGCCGCGATGGCGCCGATGGCCGCACCGAGAATCGTCGGTACCAACACACGAACCCACGCGTCTCGATCCAAGCGACCGGCACGATTGAACTCGAACGCTCCCGTCGCCGATTGTGCGAGGACCGCAAGTCGATTGGTGCCATTGGCAATGTCCGCAGGCATACCGGCAATCATCAGTACGGGTAGCGTGAGCATCGAGCCGCCACCCGCGAGCGTGTTGATAAAACCGCTGACGACGCCAGTGGCCAGCAACACAAGCCCCAGCCCTATCCCTAGGTCAAATCCGAGTTCAGTCATCGCGAGCGGGCTCCGGCGGCTGCGCATCAACGAAATCGACTCGAAATCGATCGCCCCCCTCGTTGGCGACCATAAGGCTCGATGTATCCAAAAAAGTGATTGCTTCAACCTGACCCATGCCAAAAGGACGCAAATCCAACTGACCACGAAGGTGAGAGAACCAGTGCGCTTCCGGCTGTTCGGGTCGACTGAAAAGCCATAAGGTTTGATAGCCTAAAACAGCCAAATACCGCCCCCTTGGACTGATATCTGCCGCCGTGACGACAGCCAAATCGTCGCGCTCGGCAACCCATTCGAGCACATTCGGTTCTACGCTCGATCGCAGTGGCACGCGATAGAGCTTGGCACCGCGCTTGAACTGACTGATCTGGCCTGACTCTCGGTGTTTGGTAATGAGAAAGACCTCCGCGCCGTCGGTAAAGAGCGCCTCCGCGTCGAACTCCCATCTTTCTGCGGGGAACTTGCGTTGGTCAGGATACCGAATGGGATAAAAGGTCAGGGCTCGCGTTCGCTCTACCGCCTCTGGGTTGAATTCGGGGACTCGATAAATGCCGAGGTCTCTCCGAGCATTCCCATTATTGCCGATGTCGGCGATCAGCAAATCACCCTGAAGAATGGCAACATCTTCCCAGTCATAATTCATGGCAAGCTCAATGGCCTGTCCTGGCCAATCTCGCTCGCCTATTTCTTGTGTTCGGCAGGATTTCAAAAACTGAGGACACAGACTCCGACCCTCGCGATCCAAAGCGAAAACGCGCGGGGAATCACCACTGTCGTTGTGTGCCCAATAAACCTCGTCAAACAGCTGACTCTTAACAAGACCGCTCAATTCAGAAAGCTGAGCGTTTCCAATCGAAGTCTCTCGGGTCACAGTGAAGGCGACTCCAGCGGAATCGCTTCCTAGACAGCCCTCCGATGCGGCTCCAGATGCGAGCAGCAACAGCATGAAAGTGGTTTTCCAAAGCATAACGACTCGACGGATAGATCAGGATTCATCGCGCGCGGCAGACCTCGAAAAGGGCGCAACCTGCCTTGTTTCTTGCTTTTCGCTCGCGGGCCGATATCATACCACCCTCGCGAAATCAGCGTGGCTGAAAAATTAAGCGAAACGCCTGCAGGCTATACGCCCCGCGCAGCTCAGACCAAGATTCCAAGCGACAATTTGCAGGTAAGACGCTCGATCTGGATCGTGACTAAGGCTTGTCCTTCGAATGCAATAAAGAGAATGCGGAAGCAGATCGGTTTTCGAAAATGCGCCACCATCAGGAAGCCAACCAAAGCCACTCCGGATCCAAGGATACCAACATGACAGAGACGCCCATCGATGATCTCAACGTACTTGAGGAGCGACCGCTCGTGACCCCCGCAACCCTCAAGGCGCAGTTTCCTCTCAGTAGGGACGCTGAGAAGACGATTATCGAGGCGCGGAAGACGATTCGTTCGATTCTATCAGGCACCGACCCACGACTGCTCGTGGTGGTCGGACCTTGTTCAATTCACGATCCCAAAGCTGCCCTCGACTACGCAACGCGCTTAAAAACGCTGTCTGAGTCGGTGAAAGAACATCTCTTCCTGGTCATGCGGGTTTACTTCGAGAAGCCACGAACAACTGTGGGTTGGAAGGGCTTTATTAACGATCCCCACCTCGATGACTCTTTTCACATCGAAGAAGGCTTGCGGCTCGGTCGCGAGCTTTTGGTTTCCTTGGCAGACATGGGCATTCCGACAGCCACCGAGGCGCTAGACCCTGTCTCACCTCAATATCTTCAAGACTTGATCAGCTGGAGCGCCATTGGCGCAAGGACGGCTGAATCGCAGACACACCGCGAAATGGCAAGCGGCCTCTCGTCCGCCGTGGGATTCAAAAATGGCACCGATGGTAGTCTGGACGTTGCCATCAACGCGCTCAAATCAGTCTCAACGCCTCATCGATTTTTAGGCATCAACCATGACGGCCTGGTTTCAATCATCGAAACACGCGGTAATCGACACGCGCACGTCGTCCTTCGAGGCGGCGCGCAAGGACCGAACTATGACGCTGACGCAGTCCAAGACTGCGAGCAGCAGCTTGTCAAGGCGGGCATCAGACCCAACATCATGATCGATTGCTCACACGCGAACTCGAGCAAAGACCCAGCAAATCAAACACGAGTCATTGATGATGTCGCCGCGCAAATTAATAACGGCAATCGTTCCATTATTGGTCTCATGATTGAGTCTCATTTGGCGTGGGGCAATCAATCGATCCCCCAAGATTTATCCGAACTCAAATACGGTG
>JALRJG010000102.1 GCA_023261215.1 Pseudomonadales bacterium
GATGCTTAATGTTGCTCCACTTACTGTGTCCCGCCATGTCAGCCTCAACCTATGACAACTGCGTTCTTATGGATAATTCGCGAAGCTGCCCTGGCTCCACTGCACTGGGTGCTGAGGTCAGCAAACACGTGGCCGTTTGCGTCTTGGGAAATGCGATGACGTCTCGAATCGCCTTGGCGCCCGAAAGCAACATCACTAAACGATCCAACCCAAAAGCAATGCCCCCATGGGGCGGAGCACCCAAATCAAGCGCATCCAGCAAAAAGCCGAACTTTTCTCGCGAGGCTTCTTCCGACAGTCCCAGCACTTGGAACACCGCTTGTTGCCATTCGGGTTGATAGACTCGGATCGACCCACCGCCCACTTCAAAGCCATTAATCACCATGTCGTAGGCACGGGACAACGCAGATGCTGGGTCTGAAAGCATGGCTTCAATGGTGCCCGAGGGATGGGTAAATGGATGGTGCACTGCGGAAAATACTTTCTGACCTTTGTTCGGCCCATCAACCGGTTCGAACATCGGGAAGTCTACGACCCAGCACGCAGCCCACTCGCGGGTAAACAAATTGAGATCTTCGCCCAGCTTCGCGCGCAATGCGCCCATGGATGCGTTCACAACATCTTGCTTATCCGCGCCAAAGAAAATGACATCACCGACCTCAGCACCTAGGCGCTCCAGCACGGCTTTCACCACGTCCTCTGGTAGGAACTTCAAGATCGGCGACTGCAAGCCGTCCATCCCCTGATCCAAGGCGTTCACTTTGATATACGCGAGCCCCTTGGCACCGTAAATTCCCACGAAACTGGTCAACTCGTCGATCGTCTTACGGGTCAACTGTTGACCATCTGGAAGTCGAAGCGCGGCCACGCGGCCCTCAGCATCATTAGCGGGCCCGCTGAAGACCTTGAACTCCACTTCCCGCATCAGATCGCCGATGTCGGTCAGCGGCAAATCAAACCGAAGATCCGGACGGTCCGTGCCATAGAGACTCATCGCCTCTTGGTAAGAAAGCACTGGCAGGTCACCCAAGTCCACGGCGATCAAATCTTTGAACAATGTTTTGATCATCCGCTCAGCGAGTTCCATGATCATGGTCTCGTCAATAAAGGCGGCCTCGATATCAATTTGCGTGAATTCTGGTTGCCGATCAGCTCGTAAATCCTCGTCGCGGAAACAGCGCGCAATCTGGTAGTAACGATCGAATCCAGACATCATCAGTAGCTGCTTAAATATTTGAGGTGATTGCGGCAGCGCGTAAAAAGCCCCGGGATGAACCCGACTAGGAACCAGGTAGTCCCTCGCACCCTCAGGCGTGGCTTTGGTCAGCACCGGCGTTTCGATATCTACGAACTGCTCACCTTCCAAAAATCTTCGGATTAAATGCGACGCTTGCGACCGCAGCCTGAGTTTTTCCTGCATCTCAGGGCGCCGCAAATCAAGAAAACGATACCGAAGTCGAACATCCTCACCCGCTTCAGAATATTCGTCCAATTGGAAAGGAGGCGTTCGCGATCGATTCAGTAGTTCGAGTGATTGACCCAAGACTTCAATCTCTCCAGTCGCCATTTTCGGATTGACTGCCTGAGCATCCCGCGCCCGAACCAGTCCTTTAATCCTGACAACAAACTCGTTTCTTAACTGATCGGCCAAGGCAAAGTGCTGCTCGGTGTCGGGGTCGAAAACCACCTGCACAATGCCTTTATGATCCCGGAGATCAAGAAAAATGACACCCCCATGATCTCTACGGCGGTGGATCCATCCACACAGTGTTACCGCCTCACCAATCTGGTCGGCCCGAATGTCTCCACACAAATGACTTCTCATTGAAATTCCTAAATAACCCAAGTGGGGCGCTGATCACATCACGCAAGCGGAGGATGGCGTGATCAGCTCTTGGTGGCTATAACACCTACTCTGCAGCCGCCTTCGAAGCACTGCTGCTAGAACTGCTATCAGTGCTGGCACTGCTGGAAGTGCTATTCGAACTCCCCGAATCAGAAGCACTTGAACTAGAACCCGAACCCGTTCCGGACACATTTTTCTTACTTCCCGTCTTGAAGTCAGTTTCATACCAACCGCCGCCCTTGAGCCTAAAGGCCGCCGCAGAAACTAATTTTTTCAAAGTCGATTGACCGCACTCAGGACAATCACTGAGCGGAGCATCAGACATCTTTTGCAGTTTCTCGAGTCGATGAGAACAGCTCTCACACTGATACTCATAAATCGGCATAGCGATCTCCTGGGCAACAAAGGTAATAGACGACACAATTCGTGGCGCGGGATTATACCGAAACAACTTGGGGTGCAACACATGGCGCACCTAACCCTAAAAAAATAGGTGTTCAGAGACCTTTTCGACAGAAAATAGCTTGCTCCATAGGGTTTCATTCGCTATAAAGAGAGCGGCTTTTCCAATTGGGGTCAGATCTTGAACTCAAACAGGAATTTCCGGACTGAGTCTCTGTTCTCGTTCGCTGACTTTTCAGAGGAATTCTGGTCGAACTCACGGTCGGGCCTATCCTTAAAAGTTGATCGAACTGGAACTCAGTTTCAGAAACGACATTAAACAAGCAGTAAAAGGAATGTTCCATGGCAGCAAAAAAAGCGCCCGCAATTAAAGACAAATACACCAAAAGCGCCATCATCGCGTCACTTTCTGAGAGCACGGATCTCAGCAAGAAGCAGGTTACAGCCGTTCTTGATGAACTCTCAGGCCTGATCGAGCGTCACCTGCGAAAAGGTGCTGCTGGCGAATTTACGCTCCCCGGCTTAATGAAAATCAAGGCCGTTAAAAAGCCAGCACGAAAGGCCAAGAAAGGGGTTCCCAACCCATTCAAGCCAGGCGAAACGATGGATGTTGCTGCGAAGCCTGCAAGCACTGCGGTCAAAATCAGCGCTTTGAAAGGCATGAAAGATTTCGTCTAATACTAATTAGATGATGTTCTGAGAAAGGCCGCCTCGAGCGGCCTTTTTTTATGCTCGTCTGCATCCGCTCAGGTTCAACGCACCAAAAGGTAATCTGCTAAGGCTGACCATCCGAGCGGTTTCGTCTTGTCTCACCGCACTTTTTTATGTTTTCACCCAACATGGATAACTCGAGCAAAGAGGGGTGCTTTGGTCACCCAAACATTCAGTTCGACTCTTTTGAAAGGTGGGCGATCGACGCAGCATTCTGCTCCCACTGAACACCATTAAAGGGCGTGACATCGAGTTTTCGCCAGTCCAATCCGTCAACGCAACGCACGTTGACGCTGACCCCATCGGGGTTTGATCGCGGATAGTAAAAGGGTTTGATACCGCACACACTACAGAAGGTATGCCTAGCAACCTGCGTTCCAAATCGGTAGGTCGTCACACTTCCTTGAATCACCTCGAATTCACTCACAGGAATAATCCAGTGGAGGAAGTCCTCCAGCTCACAGATCGAACAGTTGCAGCGAAGCACTGAACGAGGCGGCTTGGTCTTCAACCGAAAGCGAACCGCGCCACAGTGACAAGACCCTTCATAGCGTCTTCGTTCTGTCATAGAATTGCGACCCCACATTTTCTGACCGATCCTTTAATCAGCCCAGCCAGCTGTTACGTTGCTGGGTGAGAATAGCGCACCCATGAGAGCATCCCAATTTACCATTTCCACCCTTAAAGAGACGCCGGCAGATGCTGAAATCATCAGTCATCAACTGCTTTTACGCGGCGGCTTTATCAAAAAGTTAGCTTCCGGCATTTATTCTTGGATGCCATTGGGCCTCAGAGTCCTCAGAAAAATCGAGGCCATTGTCCGTGAGGAAATGGACAAGAGCGGTGCTCAGGAGGTGCTCATGCCGACGTCGCAGCCGGCGGAGCTCTGGCAGGAATCAGGGCGGTGGAGTCTCTATGACGAAGGTCTGCTGCTCAAATTCAAAGATCGGCACGATCGGGACTTTTGTTTTGGACCCACACACGAGGAGGTGATCACGGATATTGCAAGGCAAGAATTACGCAGCCATAAGCAACTCCCTGTGAATTACTACCAGATCCAAACCAAATTTAGAGACGAAACCAGACCGAGATTTGGTGTCTTACGCGCTCGTGAATTTATTATGAAGGATGCTTATTCCTTTCATACTGATATGGTCTCACTGGCAGCGACCTACGATCTGATGCACGTGACTTACTCGCAAATCTTGAGCCGCATGGATCTGAAATTTAGGCCGGTCGCTGCAGATACCGGGAGTATTGGTGGCTCGGCGTCAACTGAGTTTCATGTGTTAGCCGATTCCGGTGAAGATCTCATCGCCTTCAGCGATCAAAGCGACTACGCTGCCAATATTGAGCTGGCTGAGGCGGTAACGCCGCCACCCAGTCCTGCCGAGCATGCTGCACTCAGCAAAGTCGAGACACCTCACCAGAGAACCATCAACGATATTGTTGAATATCTGAGTCTGCCCATCGAGCAAACGGTCAAAACGCTCATCGTCGAGGGTGAGAAAGCACCGCTGGTCGCGCTCGTCTTGCGCGGCGACCACACCCTCAACGCTGTGAAAGCAGAGAAGCATCCCTTGGTCAAAGCGCCCCTTCGAATGGCCAGCGAAGACGCCATTCGAGACGTTTTTGGCGCAGGTCCTGGCTCGCTTGGCCCCGTGCATGCACCCGTTGATGTGCTCATCGATCGCGCAGTGAGCGTTACCAAAAACTTCTCTTGTGGCGCCAACGAAGACGACTATCACTACGTGAACGTTAATATCGAGCGCGATTTCACTCCAGCCGGCATCGCTGACCTTCGCAATGTTGAACCGGGCGACCCATCGCCGGACGGCAAAGGCAAAATAGAAATTAAGCGCGGGATCGAGGTGGGTCACATCTTCCAATTGGGCAACAAATACAGTGCCCCCATGAAGGCGACCGTTCTAGACCAAGAAGGCAAGGCCTTAACCATGATGATGGGGTGCTACGGAATGGGCATTTCTAGGCTGGTTGGTGCTGCAATTGAACAGAACAACGACGATCGAGGGATTATTTGGCCCAACGCCATTGCGCCCTTCACGGTGGTCTTGATCCCTGTTAACGCGCACAAATCCGAATTGGTCAGGGAGGTTTCGGAGAGCCTTTACCAATCGCTTCAAGCCACGGGTGTGGAAGTTTTGCTCGACGATCGAGACAGCGTCCGTCCTGGTGCGAAATTCAATGACGCTGAGCTCATCGGTATCCCCCACCGAATCGTCATTGGAGAACGCGCCCTGGCTGAGGGGCAAGTTGAGTACACAAGCCGAGCCACTGGCGAAACTGAGCTTTGGGCCCAGAGTGAGGCGATTTCGAAGATTCAGGCAAGACTCGCCTAGCCTGATCAGACGCCAAAAACTTAACATCGGTTAACCGGAGTCCCCGCCTCACTCAGTGCACAATCGTGGCGAGTCGCGCTCAATTGCGCCTGGCCTCAACGGGATCTACTTCCGTTGAGGAGTAAGTCGGGTCTCGGCCCCTCACTCCTTGCGCGCATTCGCGCGTCACTCGAACGCCAGCAACCCGTCCCTTCCGGCGCCTATTCGCTGGCGATCGAAGTTGCCGCCATTGCGCCCAGGATGGACGCTTGCGTCTGAGGACCCACCAAAATTTGGTGCAGCTCGCCCTTGGGGTTGATCAGCACCGTCGTGGGCAAGACTTCTGGCATCGATAGTCCCCAACGGGCAGATGGGTCGCTCGCCAACACTGGGAACTCGATGCCCATTTTTTCAATTGAAGCGCGAGCATCTGCTGGCGCCGCTGGCGCATCAAAGTCAACACCGAGCACCACCAAGGAATCTGCTCGATCTTCGGCAAGCTCGTTGAGTTCCGGGATCTCAGTAATACATGGACCACACCAAGTGGCCCAATAGTTAATGACCTGCCACCGACCGACCAACGAGGAAGAGACGATAGAAGGCCCGAGCACGGTATCGTAGGCGACGTTCTCTGCCTCGCGGTCGCACCCTGAAATCGTCATCACGCAAAGTACCAGCAGGCACCGACGAAAAAGGGACTCAGCCGTTAACCGGCTTATGTGATTAA
>JALRJG010000103.1 GCA_023261215.1 Pseudomonadales bacterium
AATGGAGGCTGCGGGGACCACCTGCTTTTCAGCAAACACTTCGGCCACAACACTCGCTTGATCAACAGAAAATCCGCGACCAAACCAAGCTTCTGGCCATCGAGGCGCAGCCCAACCCCCATCAAGCAATCGCTTTCGCCACTCAATCAAGGACAGCGTGGGATCAAACTCAGCGTTGATGAACGTTAGGACCTCTTGCCTTATCTGTTCAGAGTTCACGCCACGTCCTCCAAATAAACCATCATCCGTTCCCTGTGGTAACTCGGCGATCCGAATAGAACCTCACTGCTCTTCGCGCGCTTGAACCATAAATGCGTGTCGTCTTCCCAAGTGAAGCCGATGCCGCCTCGAAGCTGAATCGCGGCCTTTGCCACCGACATATAAACGTCCGAGGCCATCGCCTTGGCCATGCTGGCCATTTCAACACCGTTCTCACCACGCGCCAGAACGGTCGCGGCCTCGTAGGTTGCCGACTTCGCCAACTCGAGATCCAACAGCAAATCAGCGCATCGGTGTTTCAAAGCCTGAAAGGAGCCAATGGGCCTACCGAATTGATATCGCATTTTGGTGTACGCCACCGTGCTCTCAAACAAGGCGGACGCGCCGCCTATCTGTTCGTGGGCAAGTGCCACACAAAAATCATTGAAAAGCTCTGCTGATGCCGTGCGATGACAAAGTCCAATCCGCTCTGCGGGTGCTGCATTCAAACGCACCTGGTAGATTCGCCGGGTGGGGTCGAGCGCTGATCGCTCGTGCGTTACCAGTTTGCTCGGCGGATCAAGCAGACGGTAAAGCGCGAGTCCCTCCCGACTTTCGGCGAGCGCAAAAATGACACTCGCATCACCCACGCCGAGTGCGATTGGGACATCCCCATGTAATCGCTGCATCTCATCTGCCTTGACCACACGCCCCCAAGCGCGCTCCGCATCTAGAGAGTCGAGCAACAGCGCACCAATTATTTCTCCTGAGGCGAGACCCGGAAGATAGCGGGCTTTTGCATCATCATTGCCCAATCGAAGAACCGCATAGCCCGCCATAACGGACGAGGACAAAAAAGGCCCTGTGTACAACGTTCGTCCCATTTCCTCACAGGCAATACCCAGCTCCACCGGTCCAAACCCAGCGCCCCCGTAGACCTCCGGGATATGGATACCCGTAAGACCGAGTTCTTCCGCTAATCGTCGCCAGACGAGTGCGTCGAACCCGGTCTCCCCACTCATGTAGTCTCTCACCACCGTGGTTGGCGAGACCCCTGAAAAAAAGCGCGCAGTGGCCTCCTTGAATTGTCTTTGCTCGCTCGACAGTGCTGCGCTCATGTATTCATCCCCTAACGACTCACTTACTTCGCACACGCATCCGACTCAGCGTGTGCTGTTAACGCATCTCATCATCGGCCACTTTTTAGCAGCGCGCACGCGCGCTTAAGCATCTTCCTCGGCGTTCTCTGAAAGGGCCCAGTAACCTAAAAAATAGCCAGAATTTCCTCGAACGCCACCATTTGGCCACCGTTGGCAGACGAAGGCACAATGATCGGCGTTTTGATACCCGCATCGAACCAGGCCTCGACGCCATCTCGAACATCTCTTGCACTGCCAAAGAGCGTGGTCTCAGAGAGCCACCGATCGGTCAGAAAATGCTGAATACCGTCTCGATCGCCCCGCTCCAGTGCAGCCTCCACACCTTCCATCTCTTCAACGAATCCAGCTTCTTTCCAATAATTTCGGTAGTTTGGCAACATGGCATAGGGAGTCAGTGTTTTCCGGTTAACTGCCATGGCAGCATCACGGTCGTCGTTCACACAGGTCGGGATCATATTGCCGATGAAAAAGGCATCGTCTTTTCTCGCCTGATCAGAGAGCACGCTGAGCGACGTTTGCATATGACTGCGAGCGCCATTGGCAAAGACCATACCTTGACCAATTTCCTCAGCGAGACGAATCATCTTCTGTCTCAGGGTTGCGAGTACCAAAGGCGGCAATTCGCCGACCCGGGGCGCCGCTCTCAGCTTATCAACAAAGGCGCGCATATCACTCAACGGCTTACCTGCCGAGATCCCTCTAGACTGCAGGGCAGGCGCGTGGCTCACACCAATACCAAATCTGAACCGACCACCCGAGATTTCGTGAATAAACGCAGCGGTACTCGCAAAATCAACCTCTTGGCGGAAGTAGATGGGCATAATGCTCGTGCCAAAATGCATCGTGTGGGTCACGTGGGCCAATGCCTGGCACAAGGCCAACGAATCACCCATGCTGGGCGCGTAGATGCCAGGAAAACCTCTTTTCTCGATCTCCACTGCAAGTTCTAACGTAGTTTGTCGTCGACCTGGCATCGCCGCCAGACTGAGTGCGGGTAACCTGCTCATAGAAACTCCTTTCATTCACTGGATTCGTATTTGCTGCTGTGTCGCGGGGCACTGGCTTCGCCCGGCCTAATGTCCCTTAGGCGCTTAGGTGCTCGATTTCGATCTCCGAAAGACCTGTGCCAACCGGGCACGGCATTCAAACGAAAGCCATCTTTGATCAGCGGGTGTCGGGAATGTGGTCAACTTCGATGGCCCCTAACGCTGGAAGCTGCGAGCGCCTTGACTATAATCTCGACCTTGAGGAGATACAAACATGGCAAAACGCAAATCTAAGCTCGCGCTGCAAAAAGGACTGGTCGCCCTGATCGGCGTCGTCTCAATCTCAGTGCTGGGCTACTTCACCTTTATCGTGGTCGATGATCAAACCAATGCTCGCTTTGAAGAAGGGACACACTTTGAAACCCTTGCGAACCCAAGACGCGTCCGAGGTGACGCCATCGAAGTCATGGAATTCTTCTCCTATGGGTGCATCCACTGCTTCAACTTGGAGGAACGACTGGAGGACTGGCAGTCCACGCTGGCAACCAATGTGCGATTTGTAAAACGTCCACTGGTCGGCTCCGAAAGCTGGAGGATTCTCGCTCAGCACTTCCATACGCTTGAATCTCTAGATGCCGAACCTGAACTCCATCAATTGACATTCAGTGCAATTCATAACGGTCGCAAGACCTTCGAGAGTGGCGAAGCCCTGGCCTCTTTCATTGCCGACAACAGCGAGATTGAGGAGGCGGATTATCTTTCGCACTGGAATTCTCCGCGAGTCGCCTCAGAGCTCGCGCTATCTGATCGTTTGAGCCGGCAGTCTCAAGTGGCATCCGTCCCCACGCTGGTCGTTGATGGTAAATACCGAGTAAACGTGAACCGATTGGTCGGCCCTGCTCGATTGTTCGACGTCGCAGACTTTCTGGTTTCACAAACCCAAACTCAGTCGAACCCTGATTCCGGCGTTTGAGTTTTGCCGCATAGCCTCGCCCTGCTCAGCGCGAGGGTTGTTCGCTTTGCAAGGGCGCCGGCTTTAGCTTCGCTTTGCCCACGCACTGGAGGCCGGAGATGCTCAGCCATCCCCGCATGTCATTTAAGCCCCGGCTTGAGTGAGCGAACCGCTTAGGGAAACAAACGTTAGGTAACGTGGCCTCCTCGGCTTTAAGAAGATTCCAAAAAAGCGCGTTATGATGCGCGCAATCACTGGCCAATGGTGCCGCATACCGCGCTCCAATCTCGACTTATGATCCGAGGCGTAAAGCCGCTAGCCACCACTCAAGCGCCCTCATTGCAAGCGCCCTCATTGCAAGCTCCGAACACTCAGCGGAGGGCTCAAGACCCAAATCGGTAACGGAGTTTCACCACGAAGGCATCGGTCAGTGGCGTCTGATAACTATTTGAGAACACATCGGTGAAGTCTTGGTCGAGGAGCAACGCGGCCTGATTCGACTGGCGGGTATAAACAACGAACAGATCCGACAGCGGCGCGATTTCCCATCGATAACGCGCCTGCAAGCTCACCTGCGATACGGAAAAATCAAAGAGCGCGCCGTCGAGCGCGCCGTCTCTCACGAGCTCGCCCGGCGCATCGGGAATGCGATAAGCCTCAGCGGCTCTCGCTTTTACGCCCACCCATTGCAAAATAAACTTGAACTGCTGCTTTGCACTGAGGAAGTAATCCACACTGATCCCCGGTAACAGTTGCTCCGCTTCGTACGTCCCCATGACCCTGCCGGCTCGATGAAGAAGCCAGCCGTCACGATCCAGATAATTCAGCATAAAATCGACCGCCAGACGATCATCCGGTCGCCAAGTGGCGTAAAGGTTGTGACTGCCTGAGTGCCCACCCAGCTCCTCCCCCATATAACCCACGCGCCCACCGAAACTGAACGGTTTACTTCGATTCGAGGCCCACCCGACGCTCGCCATAAAGCGAGGGTCAACTCGGAAAGTGCCATTACCGAAACTGTTCAGATCATCGTAGGCACCCGGCAACATATCCAAACGCAAAACCAATTGGGTCAAATTATTGAATACCGTTCGGTTTGATACGAATGCGCCCCCTTGGGTGAACAAGCCGTCGCCATTACGCTGAACGAATCCGCGGATATCAAACTGGTTATCACGCGCCCAAGAGAGGTTGGAACTGGTTCTGATATGCGAACTACGAATTCTGAAGTTATCGTTCCGCTGGATGTAACCAAAATCGCTCACGTCAACTTGGTCGTCGAAATACTCAATGCCCAATCTCTGGACCAACCCTCTGCGAAAAACATACTCAAAATCAAGGAACCCGCCGTAGCCCCGATCAAGCCCGTCCTTATCTGAGCTGAACACTTGAACATCCGCTTTAAATTTCCCGTCTTCCCTCAGGTAATGACCATCGAACCCATAGGTCAGTGCATCGGACTGCTCATTCAACACGGCCGTCGCCAAAAGGCCGGCCGCGCGATAAGCACCGCCGGGCGCGTCTTCGATGAGTAATCTCGCAGCGCCATATTGACTGCCATAACCCGTGACGATTCGATCGCCCATGGGACCCGACACAAGAAACTCTGGATCGTCTTCGAAAGCCGCCAGGACGCCATAACGCATTTGTCCATTCTGCCCCGTAACCTTCACCGCCCCGAGCAAATCGGTGGGCTGAATTTCATCCTTGGCGCGAATGGTTTCGCCCTCCTGGAGCTCGGGCAGCACAGGCTTACCCCCGATTCGGCGGGTGTTCACCAACGTGTAGGGCGTCCCTCTATTGCCCACCCCTTGACCTCTGGTATCGGCCCTGGGGGACGCTGTGAAAACTTCCTGACCCTCTAGGAAAAAGAGGCGCTTCTCAGGGAAGAACGTTTCGGTCGCTGACAGGTTGATCACCACATCATCAGATTCCGCAATACCAAAATCCGGATTGATGGTGGCCGTCAATTGCAGGTTCGTCGTTGGTCGCCAAAAAAAGTCCGCGCCGACTCGATACTGGACATCCTGATCGATGCCATCGGAGGTCACACCGACCGCAGGAAAAATTGAGTATTGCTGCTTGGGATCCACATTGCGCACGGTGATGGACTGCAGCGCAGAAATAAATTTCGGGACAGTCGCTGGCAATGCCGGCCACCCCCAACGTTCATCAAGGTAAGCCACATACCTCGACATATAAAATCCTATTCTTCGCTCACCCTCGACTTTGGGCATCGACACAATGCCCCAGGGAATGAACATTTCCGCACTCCAGCCATTGTCCAAGGCAACCGTCCCGCCTCGCCAAGCACCATCCCAATCATTTGAAAATTGGCGCTCAGGTAACAAGGTGCCATCCATTTGGGTATCGCCCAAATTGATGCCAAACCAATAGCCGTATCGGCCCTCGCCAGAGGTATCGAGGGTTAGGTTGATGTTGTCACGTTTAATTTCCCTATTATCTCGACTCGACAACCGGGCGATGAGCGTCTCCTTGGGTTGGAGCATCAGAATCCCGAGGTAAATCCCATCTCGGTTGTAGAACATGCGCACGCGGGTTTCGTGCCGTGGCTTGACCAACGTATCCGGTTCGATCACCGAAAATTCGTCATATTCGGATAATTGCTGCCAGACAGGCTCATCGAGGCGACCATCGAGCTTGATCTCGGCGTCAATTTCCTGAACAGAAATGACGTCATCCGG
>JALRJG010000104.1 GCA_023261215.1 Pseudomonadales bacterium
GGAGCAAGACCAAATAGGAATCCATATCGTGTGGCCCGCATGGGGATTCGGGTAGGTCGCTATAGGTGTTTGGTGACAAGCATCACAGATGAATGATTACCCACGACAGAACCCGGCTTACGGCCGACTCCCACCTCATATCTGTCGCGGCCCTCGTCGATCGGCAAGGCTCGCCGAGCATTCGAAACACCCCAGATCGGGACTCAACGACCATCTGATACGAGCTCCACTCATGGGTAATCGATATCGAGAAGGCTAAACGCATTCGGGCTAAGTGATGGCGTGTTGAGTGTGCTTAAGTTTCTGGCACCGGGTAATTCCTCGCTCACCCTTTGCCCTCGGTCTTCTCAAGGTTGGCGTCTAGATCACCACCTTCCGGTTCAAGTGACGAGTGCGGGGCGTTTCAGCTGAGACCTGAGTGGCTCATACATATCGGGACTCATCTTTAAACCACGAGGTTAGCCGGTTGTTCGCTCAAAGCAGCCCCCGCTTTGCTGGCTAAACAGCAATCGGCCGTCCTCAAATGTTCCGGCCTGTCGAGTTTGAAGGGCGCTATTGGTGATGATCCAGCCTGCTGTTATTGGGCGCGTTTGCCAGAGGGTCATCCATGAGTGACCCCGTCTCTGCTCGGGCCACGCCCCACGCGTTGGTCTCCTAATGTCCTTGTTTCGAACCGCTGCCCCGCGGAAATAGGTTTTCACGAGCTTGTAAGGGTTCTGTGAACCATAGGGCTCGCTCTTAACAATTCACATTAAGTTAGGAGGCCATCCCTATGTTAAACAATTTGATCTTTGTTAAAGCTGCTAGATAGGCATCAGTCCAAGCTAACCCCTTGTGAAATAAAGGAAAAACTGATTTTTCCAGCTTGACTTTCGGGTGTGGCAATCTTAAGGTGCAGGTGCAGAAATGTGGGTTTTTGTGGAACTTAGTGGGCTATTAGGGAATCAGCGGCATGTTTCGTGGAGTTAATCACATCAATATGGATACCAAAGGGCGGCTCACCGTGCCCACCCGGTATCGTGATGAGATTAATTCTTTGTGTGAAGGAAGAATGGTCGCCACCATCGACACCGAGGAACGCTGTCTTTTGATTTATCCACAGCCGGCTTGGGATGACATCCAGCGCAAGGTTGAGGCGCTTCCCAGTTTTAACTCAGCCGCTCGTCGAGTGCAGCGACTTCTGATCGGTCACGCGACGGATATTCCGATGGATCGAAATGGTCGATTACTCATTACGCCCCCACTAAGAGAGTACGCGCAGCTCAATAAGAATGCGGTGCTTTTGGGGCAAGGCAATAAGTTGGAACTCTGGGATGAAACGCTTTGGACCGAGCGTCGCGAGCAGTGGTTGGATGTCGATGCTCAAGCGCAACTTCCAGAGGAACTGAAATCTCTTTCACTCTGAGGGTGGTGGACGTTGGCGCATATTCCTGTCCTTCTAGAAGAAGCCGTGCATCAGTTGGTGCAGTCTTCCGATGGAATCTACGTGGATGGCACGTTTGGGCGTGGCGGCCACGCATCCTTGATCTTGTCCAAACTGTCCCTCAACGCGCGCCTGATCGTCATGGATAAGGACCCCTTGGCCATTGCAACAGCCCAAAAGATGATGAGCACAGATTCGCGCGTAATGATTGCGCATCAAAGCTTTAGTCAAATTCAGGCGACGCTCGGAGAGGCGTGCGCTGGGCAGGTCACCGGGGTATTGCTTGATCTGGGGGTATCTTCTCCGCAGCTTGACGAGGCTGAGCGAGGATTTAGTTTCATGAACGATGGCCCCCTGGATATGAGAATGAATCCAGATCAAGGGGAGACGGCTGCGGCCTGGCTTGCGCGCGTTTCCTTTGCCGAGCTTCGTGAAGCGCTTAAAACATTTGGCGAGGAGCGAAAAGCGGGACGAATCGCGGCTCGGATCATTGCAGTACGGGATGAGCAGGCGATTACAAGGACCCATCAACTTGCTGACATCGTTGCCTCTGTGGTCCCCAGAGGCGGTGCTAAGAAACATCCAGCGACGCGAACCTTTCAGGCAATCCGTATCGTTGTCAATCAAGAGTTGAGTGATTTGGAGGCCGGCCTTTCCCAAGCCGCTTCTATTTTGGCGCCCAGTGGTCGTTTGGTTGTGATTAGCTTTCATAGCTTAGAGGACCGACTCACAAAACAGTTCATGCGTCGCTTGACGTCGCCACCACCAACGCCTCGAAAACTGCCCCTGCGAGAGTCAGCCTTTGACCGCCGCTTTAAATTACTGGGCAAGTGGAAGCCTTCCCCAGCGGAGATCGAACGTAACCCAAGGGCACGAAGTGCGGTGATGCGTGTGCTGGAGAAAGTTGCGTGATTAGCTCGGGCCTCCTTGCTCAATGTAAGCACTATTTTTGGTCACCTGCTGGGCGTCAGTGCCTCTTCGTGCTGCTCGTCCTTGTTACGAGTGCGCTTGCGGTCATCTTTGCAGCTCACGCAACGCGTGCTCGATACGCCAACCTGCAGTCCGAGCAGCACGTGAGCGATAACCTGGACAGTGAGTATGAGAAGCTGTTGCTGGAACACAGCGTTTGGGCTGGATATAACCGTGTTGATCAGCTTGCGAGAGAGACATTGCAAATGCGCTCGCCAGATCAGACCAATCTTTTGATTGTTCGTCCAGAGATCGTCAGTTTAGATGATCCAGAGGCGGTCCTGTGATGACGAGTAGTCTCAAAGTCCATATCGCGCTGTTCCTCTTTCTGGTCGCTATCTTCGGGATGGCCGCCAGGCTGATTCAACTCGAGGTCCAAGAAAAGGACTTTCTTCAGGACCAGGGTGACGCCAGAACCATCCGGATGCAGAAGATCAACGCGCATCGGGGCATGATCCTTGATCGCCGAGGTGATCCTCTAGCTGTGAGTTCGCCGGTGGTATCGCTTTGGGCTAATCCTGCTGAGCTTCCCAGTGATGACGATCGATTGCGCACACTGGCATCGGGTTTGGGCGTTTCGCTCGATGAGTTCCGAGACAAAATGCATCGAGCGTCTGGGCGAAATTTTGTTTACCTGCGTCGAAGAATTGCACCTCTTGACGCGGATTTGATTCTGAGCTTGGGTATGCCGGGCGTTTATGGTGAGAAGGAATATCACCGTTTTTATCCAGCCGGAGAAGTCACGTCTCATGTGGTCGGATTCACAGACATAGAAGATCGAGGTCAGGAAGGGGTCGAATTATCTTTCGATCATTGGCTGGCAGGGCAGCCAGGGAAGAAGAAAGTCCTAAAGAATCTCTACGGAGAGGTGGTCAAGGACTTGATGCCGGTCGCAGAGGCGCTGCCCGGCAAGAATTTACAGTTGTCGATCGATCAACGATTACAATTTTTGGCCTATCGAGAGCTCAAGTCCGCGGTTCAGCAATACGAGGCCCTATCGGGCTCCATGGTGCTTTTGGATGTCGCCACTGGCGAGATTCTTGCGATGGTCAATCAACCTTCTTATAACCCAAATAACCGAATCCAGCTTGATCTAGGCTCCGTCCGCAATCGAGCGGTCACGGATGTGTTCGAGCCCGGGTCAACAGTGAAGCCTTTGACTGTCGCGATTGCGCTTGGGTCTGGTTTACCCGCTGACTTTGTGGTCGATACGAGTCCGGGTTTTATGAAGGTTGGAGACGCCGTCATCCGTGACCCTCGGAATCGAGGCTCGCTGGACTTAGGTGGAATCCTTGCGCATTCCAGTCAAGTAGGCATCAGTCGCCTGGCCTTGATGGTTAATGAGTACGACGTCTGGAACCTGTTTCAGAAGCTCGGGTTCGGACAGGTGACGGGTATTGGTTTTCCGGGCGAGAGTGCAGGCTTTTTACCCAACAGACGGCGATGGAAAGACGTTGAACGCGTGACCTTTGCTTATGGCTATGGACTCACTGTGACGCCACTGCAGTTGGCCCAGGCCTATCAGACCATCGCTGCGGGAGGGATCAAGCGAACGGTGAGTCTGGTGAAGGACCCTCAGATTCAGGAAGAGCGCGTGATGCCCTTGGATATTGCAGTCGCCTTACAAGGCATGTTGCATCGGGTCGTGACAGAGGGAACGGGGAAAAAAGCAGCGATCGAGGCGTACGAGGTAGCGGGGAAAACGGGAACTGCGCGTAAGCTCGGCGATCAAGGCTACGATGATCAGCGCCATATTGCTTTTTTCGCGGGCTTTGCGCCTTTGTCTTCGCCGCGATTTGTTGGCGTAGTGGTGATCAACGAACCCAAAACGGCTTCCGTGGGTGGCGGGAGCATCGCCGCGCCCATCTTCTCTCGAGTGATGCAAAGTGTACTGCGCTTAAATAGCGTTCCGCCTGATTTCGTGAGGGAAGCAGCATGAACCTTCAAGAAATCACGCAAGACGACATCATGCCCATGGTTGCGGTCAATGAGCTGTGTCTCGATAGCCGAGCGGCCAAGCCTGGTGATCTTTTCATCGCTTTGGCCGAACATGATGAAGATCGCTTACGTCACATCACCGAAGCGTTGTCAAAAGGGGCGGTGGCTGTGTTGACCGAGGCGCCCCTCAAAGACTCAGCTTTAGATGCTGTCTATGTCTTTGAAGACCTCAAGGCTCGGCTCGGCGAGATGGTGAGCCGTTTCTTTGGAGACCCTTCTTCTGATCTGACATTGCTCGCGGTGACCGGGACCAATGGCAAGAGCTCGGTTGTCCACCTTGGCGCGCAGGCGCTCAACCTGCTCGGCGTTCAAGCAAGTTTAATTGGAACTTTAGGTTCTGGGCGCCCGGGTGACTTGAAGCCTGCGACGCTCACGACGCCCGATGTCGTTACGCTTCAAAGAGAGTTACGAACGCTGAAGACGCTTGGCTCTGAGGTCATTTTGATCGAGGCGTCCTCGCACGGCCTTGACCAGGGCCGCCTTGACGGTGTGCGCATTCATAGTGCGGCCTTCACTAATTTGACGCACGACCACCTGGATTACCATGGAACCCTCGAAGCCTATGGGCAAGCCAAGGCAAGGCTGTTTCGCTGGCCAGCGCTCGAGGTTGCGCTCGTTAATATTGACGACGCTTTCGGCAAGCAACTTGCCCGTGAAACCACGGCGAAGAAGGTGGTGACCTATGGTATCGAGAACCCGATTGCGGATGTTGTCGCACGAGAAGTTCGAACGACCCATCAGGGCGTGTCATTTGAATTAAAGGCGTTTGATCAAAGCTTAAGGGCCGAGACGGCCCTGCTCGGTCGATTCAACTTGAGTAATGTTCTAGCCGTCGTGGCCTGTTTGATTGAGCAGGGGCATGCATTGGCTGACATCGCGTCTATTCTTCCGCGACTCCAGTCGCCCCCGGGGCGGCTTGAGCGAATAGGGCTGCCCGTGGGCGAGGCGTTAATTGATTTCGCGCACACGCCCGATGCGGTGGCGAGCGTGCTTCAGACCCTGCGAGAGCATGCAAGGGGGCAAATCGTCACTTTGATCGGTTGTGGCGGCGACCGAGATCGCTCAAAGCGCTCGCTCATGGGAAGGATCGCGTTTGAGCTCAGTGATGAAGTCATATTTACGAGTGACAATCCGAGATCGGAGTCTCCCCTAGCCATTGCAAGAGAAATGTGCGCCAGCCTTCCTGATTCGTTCAGTCCGATCATCGAACTTGATCGGCGAGAAGCGATTGCTCAAGGAATGGCTCGCCTCTCTAGTGATGATCTGCTCGTGATTCTGGGTAAGGGCCATGAGGACTACCAAGAGATCAGTGGCATAAAGCACGCGTTCAGTGATCGCGCGACCATTGAATCGCTGATGAGCCAGGGAGCCGCCGCCCATGGTTAAAGTGATCGTGGGCTATGGAAAAACCGGGCAATCGGTGGCTCGGCATTTTGAGCGAGCTCGGATTGACTACTGGGTGGCAGAAGACCGGTTGTCGAATGTCGCCGGGGAGCAACTTGAACGCGCCTCACATTGCGTGGGCTTCGGGGCTATCCATGACTTGGT
>JALRJG010000105.1 GCA_023261215.1 Pseudomonadales bacterium
CCCAGACCTTGGTGGGCCAACGGGTTGTTACTATTTTGTGCCTACATGACATTTGTCTATTTACCGTTTGATCTTTTTTATAAGCCAGTAACTCAAGATCAAGAAGTTTGGTTCGGTATTTTATTTACCGGCTGGTCGGCCAAATTGCTCGCCATTCCTCATTGGTTTGTTTATGCCTGGGGCCTCTATGGTTTCTTTCATATGCAAAAGTGGATGTGGCCCTGGGCAGGACTCTATGTTGTGCAAGTGGGTATCAGTATGTTGGTGTGGCAGCTGAGCGATACCCGAGGCACGGGCCTCGTGTCAGGGTTGATCGGTCTCTTTATTTTCGCGGGCTTAGCGATCTTGCTTTTGCGTCGACCATCCCCTTTCACTCGGCGTACGCCTTGAGTCCATCCGGGTTCCTCAGGCATGCTGGACGAACATTGAGCGCCCAACATCGCACGAACCCCCGGAATCCACTTGGCGCCTTGGGATCTGATCTGCAGGGTGCTTTGATTCGGAGCGCGGCTTTGGCCAGGGCCTCGAACCAGGCCTTTGGGCTAAATCAGCGGTGAGGACAGTATCAGCAGGACCGGATTGCTTTCCCCTAAAGCGGGGGCGTTCGCTGCGCTGCTCAGCCGATTGGCCACAGAGGCTTTGCCTGGCCTGATTGGACTGGGCTTGTTCAAAATCAAATCATGTACACATGACGAAGAGGAAATGACAAATGCAGAGCTTTGCCAACAAAGTGGCCGTCGTGACCGGGGGTGGTACGGGCATGGGTCGTGCCCTGACCCTTGCCTTGTCGAAAGCCGGAGCCGAAGTCGCGATTTGCGACGTTTCAGAAACCAACATGCAGGAAACCCAATCGTTAGCTGAGTCGGCTGGAGGTGCGCGAGTGACCACCTGTGTGTGCGATGTCTCGAGTGAGTCGCAGATGAATGCCTTCCAAGCGCATGTCGCGAATCACCACGGCGATACGGTGCATCTCCTTTTCAATAACGCCGGTATTGGCGGTGGTGGGGGATTCGTCGCCGGGCCGCGCGATGATTGGGAGCGAACCTTTGGCGTTTGCTGGTTTGGAGTTTACTTTGGTTGTCGGGCGTTTGTGCCAATGATGTTGGGTGCCGATGAGGCACACATTATCAACACCTCGAGCGTGAATGGCTTTTGGGCCAGTATTGGACCGAACACCCCGCACACGGCCTATGCCGCTGCAAAGTTTGCCGTCAAAGGGTTTAGCGAAGCGCTTATCACGGATCTTCGAATCAACGCCCCGCATATTCATGTGTCCGTGGTCATGCCCGGCCACATTGGAACCTCCATTGCGATCAATTCTCGGAAGGTCCTTGGCCATTCTGATGCGCTAGAGATGAGTGAAGACGAGGTGAAAGAGCTTCGAGAACGGCTGATGCATCAACAAGGTGATGCAGCGGCTCACGTGATGAATCTAAGCGATGATCAGTTGCGTGAAATGGTGCACCAGCAAGGTCTTCAGTTCAGAGATCAGGCGCCCACGACCGCTGAACAAGCGGCAGAGATCATTTTGCAAGGCGTGAGAGATAATCAGTGGCGAATCTTAGTTGGCGAAGATGCTCATCAACTTGACGCAAGAGTGAGAGCCAACCCTTGGGACGTCTACGAACACGATTTCAGAGCGTTGACCAGTATTACTGAAGCGAATTGATCACGTAACGTGAATTCAGAACTTGCCGAGCTCGAGTCCGCAACGAAGATCGTTTACGACCGTCTCGATCCAACGCCCCAGATCCGCTGGCCGCTGCTTGAGGCTCGGTTCGGCTGCCCTGTTTGGCTGAAACACGAAAACCATCTCCCCACGGGTGCATTTAAGGTGCGCGGGGGGCTTGTTTACTTTCATCACTTGCTGGCAAGTGGCGCGACCCCATCGGTCATATGCGCGACTCGTGGTAATCATGGGCAAAGTGTGGCATTCGCAGCGCGCGCTGCGGGTGTGAAGGCCCTCATCGTTGTGCCCAAAGGGAATAACCCAGACAAAAATGATGCCATGAAAGCCCTCGGTGCCGAGCTCGTGATTCATGGTGAAGACTTCATTCAGAGTCTCAACTTCGCGCAAGATCTAGCTCAAAGCGAAGGCCATCACTGGGTGCCTTCTTTTCATTCGCATCTCGTTTCTGGGGTGGGCACTTATGCATTAGAGCTCCTTCGTGCTGCACCAGATCTTCAAAGGCTATACGTTCCTATTGGCCTGGGGTCCGGGGCCTGTGGCGTTTTGAAAGCGAAAACAGCGCTAGACCATCCGGTGCAAGTGATTGGCGTCGTTTCGAGTCATGCGCCCACCTACCTTGAATCGATGATCGCCGGTCACCCCGTGATGACTGATCACGCCAATACGCTGGCTGACGGCCTGGCGGTTCGCCAGGCGAGCGCCGAAGCGCTAGAGCCTTTGAGGCGCGGACTAAGCAAAGTGATATCTGTAACGGATGACGAGGTACTCGATGCCATGGCGATCCTCCTTTCTGATACCCACAATTTAGTGGAAGGCGCAGGTGCGGCGCCGCTTGCGGCCGCATTACGAGATCAGGACTCGATCTCGCCAGGCGATCACATCGCCCTGGTCATATCGGGCGGAAACGTGTCGGCAGATATCTTGCAGCGTGTGCTCGGCCGGTCGAACCGAATGGGTTAGGGATCGTATTGCCGAACCATCCCTGTTTAGCGTTTACTCGAATTTGCTCAAACGGAGAGTGAGTGAGCGGCGCCATCGCGACTTTGGATGCCCGCGGAAACTGCCGCGCAGGTTTGTCACGCAATGAAGGAAATCGATTGAATAAGCCCCAAACCAGTGGTTCTCAGCATCGAGCGCTCACCGAAGGATCGGTGGGTCATCATCTGTTCCGGTTGACTGGGTTTATGTTGCTCGGGTTCGTCTCTGTTATGGGCGCCAACCTGATGGAGTCGCTTTACATCAGTCAAGTTGGCACGCTCGAACTCGCCGCCCTTGGATTTACCTTTCCGCTCGTCATGATGATGCAAGGGGTCACCATGGGGCTGGGTGTCGGCGCTTCCTCGGTGGTAGCCCGGAAGATTGGCGCTCACGCTTGGCCTGAAGCCAGAATCCTGATTAGCCATGCGATATGGATGGTTATCGTCTTTACCATGGTGCTATCGCTCCTGGTGTATTGGGGCGTTGGTTCGATCTTCGCGCTTCTGGGTGCTGACCCTGCCGCCGAGGCACTTGCCAGCGAGTACATGGCGCTGTGGCTTTTTGGTCTCCCCTTCTTTGCGGTGGCCATGGTGGGGTCATCGCTGATGCGGGCAGCGGGTGATGCCACCAAGCCCAGTTACTTGATGACAGTCAGTGCGTTGATCCAAGTCGGTCTGGGTCCTTTGCTTATTTTTGGTTTCGGATCATTTGAAGGATTAGGTATGCCAGGCGCCGCCTGGTCTTTTCTCGTGGCGCGATTTGTCAGTTTCCTCATGTATATCTATTACATGCGTCGAGATGGTTTGTTGGTGCCTGGGCTGGCAGGATTCGGCGACTCGAGTCGATCAATTCTTCATGTGGGACTTCCCGCGATTGCGGCGAATCTTATTTCACCCGTGTCCATGACGGTGATCACACGGTTACTCGCAAGCCATGGCACGGCGGTTGTGGCTGGGTTCTCAGTGGCCTCCCGGGTCGAGACCATGTTTGCAATGTTTATGTGGGCGCTCAGCATGAGCATCGCGCCGATCATCGGCCAGAATTGGGGCGCAGGTCACTTTGATCGGGTGCGGACGGCGCTGCGGAGTGCTTATGTTTTCGCCCTGGTTTGGGGCCTTTTCTCATTTTTGGTGTTGTTTACCGCAGGACCTTGGTTGCTTCATTGGGTAAACGATGATCCGGAGGTGATTGCGGCTGCCACGACGTATTTGTCAATTCTGCCTTTGGGAATGGGGCTGATGGGCGTTATTGCAACTTCAACGTCGAGCTTTAACGCGTTGGGTAAACCTTCGCCGCCGCTGGCCATCTCAATTGTTCAGATGCTGTTTTTGTCTGTGCCGCTCGCGATTCTTGGGAATGCGTTGTTTGGTTATACCGGACTGCTGTTTGGATCTGTGCTCTCGATCGGCCTGACAGCGATTCTGTCTTATGTCTGGCTAAGGCGAACCATCAAACGCCGGCTATCGATTGGCGAGGGAGACGCTGCGCCGGTGGGTTAAGCACGGTTGGAACGAGTGTTGACCTCGAGCTTGAGGACGGCAAAAGCCGCAATCAAGTAAAGAATGAGAAACGTATAAAAAGCCCATCGATAGCTGCCCGTGGTGTCGAACACCCAACCGGCGAACGGCGTCCCTGCGAGGTGGATCACCGACATGGGCAATCGCATGGCACCCAACACGCGGCCAAAAGATGCTCGACCGAACGCAGCACCGACAATGGCACCTTGCATGGGTACCACCCCACCCATACCAAAGCCAAAGCTGCAGGCGCCAAGGAGAAACCAGAGATACCCAGGGACAAAGAGCATCAGCAGTTGGCCCACCACTTGGAACCCAATCGCAAGCCATAGCGCGTGCCGGATATCCCACCGGTCCACGAGGGCGCCATAGGCTAACTTGCCGATCACGCCACAGCCGGCGGTGGCGGCGGCGATCATGGACGCTGCTTGCAAAGAAATACCGCGATCTGTGAGCTGGGGCACCATGTGAATGAGGGTGCCGCTTTGGATACAGAATAAAAGTCCGATGATGGTCACCAGAATCCAAAAGTTTGGGTTACTGAGAAATTCACGGGTTGAAAGTGGTGCTTTGACCGGTGGCAGTTGTTCCACTGACGTCGCGCCATCCGGCAGTTGATCCACATCTTCGGGCCGAGAAATGACTAATCGCAGTACGAGCGGCACCACGAGGACCAGCGTGATGAGCCCATAGACAAGAAACCCTGCCCGCCAGCCAAACTCCGTAACCATGTGCGCACTGACATTCGGCATGATGACTCCCGACACGGAAATACCTGTGGCCGCAATGCCGAGGGCGGTGCCTCGTTTCCTAACAAACCAATTGCTCACCAGTTTTGAAGTCGCAAGCTGACCCATCGCGCCTGCGCCGAAGCCCACAAAAATGCTTAAGACTAAGTAGAACTGAATCGGAGATTGTACGAGTGATAACAACGCAAACCCTGTCCCCATGGAAACGGCACCCAAGGCCATGATGCGCTTCAGTGGATATCGATCGAGCGCTCGACCAATGAAAGGGGCTAAAACTGCGCCAACGCCCTGGGTCAGGGTGATCCCAATAGCAACCCCTAGGCGCGAGTCGCCAAACTCGGCGGCAATGGACTTGAAAAAGATGCCGTAGGAGTAAAAAAAGAACCCCACAGCGATAAAATCGACAAAAAAGGCCACGCCGGCCATCCGCCAACCAAGGAAAGGTTGCGCTGGGGTAACGCTGGTGTTCAAGTGTGGGTCATCCTGGGGGCCGCTCGGCGAAGCCGAAGTGTACGGAAGACCGAAAGTTGACGCGAGTTTTTTCGCGCGCCGTGACAAGGCTTAAATGTCGGTAGAGGCCCTAAGGTCATCCAAACCATGAGGAGAGAGGGTTTAGCGTATGGCGATCAGTGCACACCGAACGAGTGGGTTCCAACCCGTGGTTGATCAAACGCTAAGGCAAACACCCGAAGTCACGATCACGGGCTATGCAGATCCGCGCTTTGATCAGGTGGTGCAAACCTTTGAGGATAATTTTATCCACCGAGGCGAAGTGGGTGCGAGTCTTTGCATCCTCGCAGGAAGTGAAACCTTAGTTGATATCTACGCAGGCACTGCAATTGATGGCGCGACGCCTTGGACGCGAGACACGGTCAGCGTCGTGCATTCATGCACAAAAGCCGCGGTTGCGCTCTGCCTTCTGAAACTCATCGATGAAGGCAAGGTCGATTTGCACG
>JALRJG010000106.1 GCA_023261215.1 Pseudomonadales bacterium
GTTTTCTGGTTCATTCAACACCATCAGCCCAGGCGATCGAGGCGACAACAATGCGGCAATCCAGAGGAGATAACGAAGCGTGCCATCAGACAATTCAGACAGTGTGAGCGGCCGCAGCAAGCCTTTTTGGTGAAAAAGTAATTCAAAGGAGCCTTGGCTTTTTCGGATCTCAACGCTCGCCCCTGGGAACGCATCATCAAGGCAGGCCGCTAGCTGTTCATCGTCACCTATTTCAACAATGGTTTGCCAGGCTGCAGCCAGATCGCGCCCGTCATGACTCAGCACGGGCGTTCGGGTGGCCACCTGCGGTTTTCTTACCGGCGCCTCTCGATCGGTTCGAAATTGGTCATAAAAGCGCCAACTGCGAATCCACTCCCTCAAATGCAGTGCCTCTGGCAGCCGGGCAGGATCGCCAAAATGACTCAGCACGCTCTCATAACTCGGGAGCGTCTGCTCAAGACTGCGCCACTTGCCGGCATCATCTCTGGCGCGAAGGCCCGGTCCCTGCCGCTCGATTAAGGCGCGCCGAGGCTCAAAGTAGTCTCCGTAAAAGATACTCTCTCGCTTGATTTCAGGATCTAAACCAAATTGGGTTCTCGGGACCGGCTCCGGCAACCCAAAGTCGAGCAGATACCCGCCTTCCTGGGCCGCAAATCCAAGTTGTAACGAAATGCTCGACTGCCGGGGTCCGCCCTGGATTGGCGCGCCATCGGCTGCCGCCTTTGAGCGACGCTCGGGGCCTGCCCAGAGGCACGAATCGAGCCCGCCCTCCTCGACCAAGGACAATACGGCGCGTCCGGTTGCTGTGTCCGCCAGAAGCCTGAGGGCTCGATAAAGATTTGACTTGCCTGCACCATTCGCGCCGGTGACCAAATTCAGCGCAGAGAGCGGCACCACCAATTCTCTGATTGACCGATAGTTTTTAATGGCAACTGTGGTGAGCATTGCTCGACCTCAACCCAAACCCGTTCAAATGAAGCCCAGTGATACGAATCTCTTCCCTTTAGCTAGAGGCGTCACGAGCCCAAAGGCGAAGAAAACCTCAGTGTTCTAACCGATTTAGCCCCCATCGGGCCAATCCGCGTCAGAGCTGAGCCGTATCGGTTGCGTCGCTGATTCTTGCCGCCCCAGCCAAACGCAGCAACTCCGGACTCACCATACGATGCTGCGTGGCTGCGTGAATATCTCGAAAGAGCTTTTGCAGAAGACAGTCGCCCTGCAGGGCAGTCCCTCCGGCAGCGTGATAAAGGAGATCTACCGCTTGAGCACTCAACTTGGTGGCTTGTGATGCGGCGAGGCGGAGCTGCCGCTTATCCTCCACAGTCACTCGCTCAGCGTCGACGACTTTTTGCCAGACCACCGCGACTTTGCCAAATAAATAGGTGTGCGCTGCCTCTACCATGGATTCCGCCTCACCGAACGTAAGCTGTGTGATCGCGGATTGGCTGAGGGTACTGGATCCCCCTGTGGGCGTTTTCTTGCTCGCCAACTCATGGAACTCATCCACTGCGCGTCGCGCAATGCCGAGTGGCACCATCGCCACCGCCGACGCAAAGTACCCAAAAAACGGAAATCGGAAGAGCGGCCGATCAATCTGGCGCCTCGAAACACCCAGTACAGTCCATCGGCCCTCAGGAACAAACGCATCCTTGACTTCAAAGTCGACGCTGCCTGTGCCCCTCAGCCCCGAGGGATTCCAATTGTCGAGCAAGTTCACTTGATCCCGCTCGAAGAAGACCACATGGACCTTGGGCGCGCCGTTGTCGTGTCGCAGAATTTCGCCATCCTGTTCGACCAGTGTTCCACCGCAGACCCAATCGCAGTGGTGGGAACCTGAACCCCAGGCCCATCGCCCAGAGACCCGGAGCCCGCCGTCTACCACGATCGCCTGGCCCGAAGGCGCAGCTGCTCCAGCCGTGATGCCACCAAAAGGCCCAGAGCGAGACCCTTGACCGTAGATGGCTTTCCCCCAATCAGGCGATAAGAACGAACCAAGATGGGCCGTCGTCGCAAAAATCATGCTGCACCATCCCACCGCACTTTCTTGATAGGCAATTTCTTCGATCACCTTAAGGCTGTCCGCGGCGTCGAGTTCGAGTCCGCCATAATCTTTGGCGACCGTCATGGCAAAGATGCCTTGCGAATGCAGTCGATCAACCAGTGATGAGGGTGTGCGACAGTCCCTTTCTGCCTGTTCACTGACCGCTTGTATTGTCGAGGAAAGCGCTTTGACTGATTCAAGGACCGCAGACATGAAAACCCTCGTTTTTTAATCGGTTCAGTGGTTACAAGATTGATCCTACCAGATGGCGCTACCTGCGAGTGACTTGCGAACCACACCCTAGCCCAAGGCGGTTAGGACCGTGTCTTTCATCCATGTGCCATGCTCTGTATCCAGCAAGCGGTCACTGAGTCATCGCGCCTTTTGACCGAACGCGAATGACATTCGCCAAAGGGCGCGCTCACTGAGAGAACTGAATGAGAGCCAAAAGTACAGGGCGCTGAGCCCCGCCAGCGCCGGCAAAGACGGGCTATCTAGGACCCCACCAAGTCATGGCGCGACCTAGCGCTCTGAATCCAATCGACGAAGCACTGGCGCTTCCCCTGTGCTGCCCTTCGTCACACCGGCCACCTTGGCATCTCGCCCTGAGGTGTTCGGAAATCGTTTGGATAATTCGGGCCCTGCGGCCGACAACCCGCCATCAACGATTAAGTGTTCACCCGTGACGAATCGAGCGTCATCCGAGGCCAAGAAGAGCGCCGCGCCCGCAATATGCTCACCCTCTCCACACTCAGGCCAAGGCTGCGCCCTCGAAAACGATGATCTCAATGCATCCACTCGATCTGCTCGCACTGCAGCCAGCGGTGTTGCAATAAACCCAGGGCAAATCGCGTTAACCCTAATTAAATGGGGTGCGAGCTCGACGGCGCTCGACTTGGTCATACTGATGACCGCTGATTTTGCAGCAGAATAAATCAGCGGCCCACCGTCGCCACTCAGTCCTGCAATCGAGGCGGTATTGATAATGGCGCCCCCACGCCCCTGCTCGATCATCACCCGCGCGGCATGCTTGATTCCAAGAAAGACGCCTTTAGCTAGGACGTCCATCGTGTAGTCCCAACTCTCTGTGGTGGTTTCCGTTAATGGACCAATCGCGCCACCCACACCAGCGTTGTTGAACATGATATCGAGCCCGCCAAATCTCGACTGGGACACCGACACCATGCGCTCGATGTCTGATTCGTTGGCGACATCCGTTTTTTGGAAGATGACCTGATCTGCGAAGCCCAGCTGGCCCAATGCTTCGATCGCCGCTTCACCCGTGGCTTCGTTATAGTCGGCAACCACCACATTCGCGCCTTCTTTTAGAAATCGCTCCACCGACGCGAGACCCATGCCGCTTGCCCCGCCTGTGATCACTGCAATTTGACCTTGTAACCGCATCGCTCCACCACCTCTTGCTCAGGGGCTACGACCATCCAACGCGAGGCTGGCTTTGTCAATCTCTGACAAGCGGCTTGCCGACGCTGTTGCCCAAAGGGTTCCTATGACCATGACAAATTGAATAACCAGGATTCGCTCATTCCGAGCGAGGTTGAGGCAGCCCCTCGGGTTCAACGCGGATGCCTGAAGCGGCCAGTTGGCCTTGCCTGGTTCGCTAGCGCGCTTAGGTGAAGGCGCTGCACAAACGGTGCGGACGTCTACCGATCAATCATGACCGAGCCCCCCTTTAGGCCGTGCGATTCACCCAGAGCTTCGACGCAAGCCAAGCTTTCGCGCTCAAAGTGCGACGTTTCAGGCCATCGAGCAGGACATAGATCACAGGCAGCACGACTAACGTCGTGATGGTGGACACGGCGAGCCCACCGATAATGGCTCTCGCCATGGGCGCGTAACTCGGGCCCATCCCCCCGACCCTGGCTTCTCCAAGCGCAAGCGGCAACATGCCCGCGATGGTGGTGCACGTGGTCATAAAAATCGGTCTCAGCCGATGCTGGACGCTGTTCGTGATCGCGTCTTGTCGGGACATCCCCTCCTCACGCAGCTGAATAATGCGACTCAGCAACACAATGCCATTGTTGACCACAATGCCAGCGAGCAAGAGCATCCCCGTGAGCGTCATCGAGGTCAGCGGCGTTTGCCAGACCCAAAGCGTCCAAAAGACACCCACCACGCTGAAGGCGATCGCCATAACAATCGAGATGGGGTGCAGCAGGGACTCAAAGAGCGCCGCGAGCAGCATATAAATCAACAAAATGGCAAAGATGGTGTTGATCACCATCTCTTGAAACGTCTCCATGTCCTGCTCGAACCCCTTTCCCATGCTCCAGCGATAACCCGGCGGCAAGACAAAAGACTCCATCGTGGCTTCGACGGCAAGTTTGGCGTCTTCCGGCGTCATGCCATCGAGATCGAATTCAACCTGTAGCTGAGTCTCTCGATTCTCTCGTCGAATCACCCGCAGTGATGAGTGACGTTCAAGGTCGGCCACTGTCTTTAATAAGACGGCTTCGCCACCCACCATCGCGACTGGGAGATTCTGCAGCGCATTCAAGTCGTACTCTTTTCGGCCATCAAGACCCAACCAAAGATCGAATTCCCTTTGCGCGGTGACGAAGCCTCGGTTCAGTTGCGTACCGAAGGCAGCATTGACGGCCTGCCCGACCTGCGCAGCCGTGAGCCCGTAGGTGGCTAACCGCTCTGGCAGCACTCGGATCAAGACCTCCTCCCGGCTTGACTCAGCGTTACTCCTCACGTTAACGAGACCCTCCGTCTGCTCCAACACCTCGATAAGGGCTTCTGCCTTCTGGATAAGCACATCGGTGGATCGGCCAATCAACCGCACCGATAGGGGGTTACTGCCGCCACCAAAGCCTCGATGACGGCCACCAAAACGCGGCCTGATCTCTGGCACCTGAGGGAGACTCTGTTCAATTTCTCGTTCGATGAGCTTCGGCGACTTTTTGCTGTCTTCTCTCAGGACAATCGTCGTTCGACCTCGGTCCAAGTTATAGCTGCTGAAAATGGACTCAATTTCAAACGCATCGGCATTCTGAAGCAGATAGCTCTCGATCTGATCGATATAGCCTTCAATGTATTCGATATCCATCGAACCCCTGACATAGTAGCCGAGCTCCAATCTCGGTGACTCCGCATCAGGATTCATATTGACCTCGAGCTTCTTGTAAACCCACAGGCTGCTGGCGAACGCGGCCATAGACATCAATAGAACGATCCACTTATAGCGCAAGGCCCAACGTGTCACACGCAACGATATTGCGCCCAGACGCTGCCAACTTTGACTGTCGCGTGTTTTTGACACCGGCAACCGGGCCACCACGGTCGGCACCAGTGTCTGAGCAATGAGTAGTGATGCGAGTAAAGACACGACCAAAGGAATCGCGAGGTTTTGCTGGATGATGGCCACCTGCTGGATATCCGTCATGAAGCTTGGGACGAAGACGATCACTGTGGTCAGAGTGCCGGCGGTGATCGCAAGTCCCACATCACGAATCCCGAGCGACGCCGCTTCATAGCCGTTTGGAGTCTGGATGCGCCGATAATCAATCGCCTCACTTGAGACCACGCTGTTATCCACCAACAGACCGATGGCCAGCATCAGGCCGACCAAAGAGAGAATGTTGAGACTCATATCCGAAAAGAACATCACCCCAAGCGTGACGCAGAGCGACAGCGGCACGGTTGCCGCGATCAGCAAACTCCGGCGCCAACTCCTTAAAAACAAAAACAGCGTGGCAAGCGACAAGAGTGCGCCAAGTGAGCCACTCACTGCCAAATCAGTGAGCGCCGTGATCACCACGTTGGCCGCACTGTCCATGGGCGTAAAGACCATGTCAGCGTAATCCT
>JALRJG010000107.1 GCA_023261215.1 Pseudomonadales bacterium
GATCGTCGCCAGGACCGATCGGTCCGAATCCTGATGGCCAAAAGACCCATCCAGCGCCATGGAGTTCAGCATACTGAGTGCAAGGACCACAATAAGAATGGTTCGCCCTGCCCGAACCACAAAACTTTTCAATCGCAGCCATGTGGTCATAAAAATGTTGCGCGGATTGGGTACGTGATAGACCGGCATTTCTGCGAAAGATGGCGAGATTTGACCAGAGAAAATCTGTTTACGAAAGATCCATCCGGTGAAGATCGCCATGCCGATCCCCAACAAATAAAGCAAGAACACAATGTTTTGTCCGCTGTCCCTGAAAAAAACGGTGGCGAACAATGCGTAAACGGTCAGCCTCGCGCCACAGGACATAAAGGGTGCCATGGCCATCGTCATCAATCGATCCTGGGCAGACGGCAAGCTTCGAGAGGCCATCACCGCGGGGACATTGCATCCAAATCCAACAATCAAAGGAACGAAGGCATTGCCAGGTAAGCCAATGGAGATCATAAGGCGATCAATCACAAAGGCTGCGCGAGCCATATAGCCCGAGTCTTCCATGATAGAAAGACACAAGAACAGAAATCCCACCACAGGAATAAAGGTCGCAACCAATTGAATCCCCCCACCGAGACCATCGGCGAGGAGCGCAACGAGCCATTCTGGCGCCGAGAGCGCATGAAGCAGTTGGCTTGTGCCGTCCACGAACAAGGCACCAAACAGTAGGTCGAAGAAATCGATGAACACAGCACCCAGATTGATGGCCAGCGTGAACATCGTGTACATCGCCAACAAGAAGATCGGGATACCCAGCCAGCGATTGAGGACCACGGCATCGATGCGCTCGCTCGGGGTGTGACTCATCGCGCTCACCTTGACCACCTTGGAGCCGATGGCCTGAGCGCGTGCAAAGTAAGTCTTCGCGCCGGTTGATCCACTCGAGACCTCTAGGGCCGGTTGATCGCTCTCATCGACGGTTGACTCCACAGGACTCGAGAGCCTTTGCACCATGGCCGACAAGGCCTTCTTCAGCTCAGTCAGCCCTTCATTTCGACTTGCTACCATGGGGATCACAGGCACACCCAACGCCTCTGACAAGGCTTCAGAATCAACGGAGACACCATGGCGATCAGCCACATCAACCATATTGAGCACGATCAGCATCGGATGGCCTAAACGTTGCAGCTGTTGCGTCAGCAGCAGGTGACGTTCTAAGTTCGTGGCGTCAACAATGTTGAGGATGATGTCGCAGTCGGCTGACCGCAAAAATCCTGATGCGATTGATTCATCCAGGCCGCCTCGGTCTTGCTCAAGACTGTAAAGTCCTGGCAAATCAACAACATCGACCCATCCCGAATCGATTCGGCAAGCGCCTGATTTTTTTTCAACGGTGACACCGGGCCAATTTCCAACCCGCTGATGAGCACCGGTCAAGCCATTGAACAGCGTGCTCTTGCCGCTGTTGGGATTTCCCACGAGGCCGACAGTGGTGGAGGGCATTTAGAGGACCGATTCGACGCCGATGCAGGCAGCTTCTTGCTTTCGAATGCTCATGAGCGACACACCGATACGAACTTGGATGGGATCACCCAAGGGGGCTTCCCTCAGCACCTTCATCTCCACACCGGGGAAAATACCCATGGCTTCCAGATGCGCTTGCGCCTCAGGGCTCGCGATTTCAGTCGTGACGACCCGGCAACGACGGCCAACATTAATCTGGGCTAGGGTGCTCATGCTTTCCACTGGACTAAAACTGAATGCGAATTATTATCATTCAGCCTTCAAAGATCAATGCTCCATTGCGCATTAATTACAACGCAGAAGCCCACCCCAATTCGGCCTGGTGCCACGCCCCTCACAAGCGCTTTGAAACCAGGCCCACTGCGCGTTGCGACGGGTAACGCCTACAGTTCAGCGCAGATATGCCCGCCGTCAACCACAATGGTCGACCCCGTCATGTAACTCGAGGCATCGGATGCCAACAGCAGCAGAGGGCCATCCAAGTCTTCAAACTCTCCATATCGCCGCATGGGAATTCCTTTAACAAAGGATTCAGAGCGTTCACTTTCGAGAAGCACGCGGGACACATCGGTCAGAATGTATCCGGGGGCGAGCGCATTGACGCGCACTCCATGTCGAGCGCCTTCGAGTGCCATAATCTCGGTGGCTTTAACCAATGCGGCTTTGGACACTGCATAAGGGAACTGTCCCTTGATGGTTCGGTAGGCTGTAATCGAGGCCACGTTTATAATGTTGCCCGAAACCCTATGCGCTGCGACCCATTCAGTGTAGTACTTACTGAGACGCCAGACCGATTTCAGGTTGGTATTCAGCACGTAATCCCAGTCATCCTCATCAATCATGGTGTAGGTCTTTGCCCCCGCTTCAACGCCGGCGTTGTTGATCAGAACATCAATCGAACCGAATTCGCGTTCGGCGGCGCTCAGGAAATGCGCCGCTGACTCTGGATCATTCACATCGAGCTCAACCCCCATCACCGAATGACCCTCGGCCTTAAGGGAGGTCACACGCGCCTCGATCTTATCCATCCGCCGAGCACCCAACACAACCTGCGCGCCGGCTTCGGCGAGAACCCCAGCAAAATGATGTCCAAATCCCGAGGAAGCGCCTGTTACCAAGACCGTCTTGCCGGAGAGCGAGAATTTACTCATGTGCGTATTCCTTCACATTCTTGCCACGTTTGTAAGAAAACCCAGTCAGTTTGCTTGCAACTTCCAGCCTGCGCGTCAATCGACCTCAGACGCTACAAGCCAGTGATTCGCCAGCGGCTACCCTTGATCAGGGGCCGTCGGCATAAGCCAGCGCTTGCTTCAAACCAGAGTATCGCGGTTGATCAATGGCGACTTGATTGGCCACCGTCTGCCTAAGATGGGATTTGAGCGCGTCCGAATCTAAGGCGATCTCCCTCGACCGAATTCGCCCAGACAAGGTTCGACGCTGAGATTCTAGCGAGCCCGATTGATCGAGCAGCGACGCCAGTCGGTCGCGCTCTTCCATTCGATGACGAGCACCCACGGCCAAATCTCGAAGCACGATGTCGAGGGAATTGCCCCCTACCCTTGCCAAAAACTGGGTTCGACCTTGGGTTTGCGACATCACGTCTTCTCGCAAAAAGTCACGGACACTGGTCACAAGCTCAGTGACGGTTGGCATATCAGCTTGGTCAATGGGCTCAGGCTCGAGCAAATTAAACGCGCCTGGAATGAGAAGATTGACACAATCAATCTGGCACTCGCTGCTGCGACGGCCGATCCCAGGACGCTCAACCGTTTTGTCTGGTCCGGTTCGATAGTGCTCAGCCATACCCAAACAGCCTATGGCCCACCAAAAAGAACCAAAAACTTGCCAATACCGCACATGCTCTGGATCTACCGGTGTCCCACTGACCTCCTCGTAACCTTGAAACAAATCCTCCAACGCGCCAAACCCTCCCACAGGCTGATCACCGCCGAAGGTCCAAGAATTCGTGCAAATCCAGCCAAGATCACGCATCGGATCACCAATGTGAGCGACCTCCCAATCGAGGACGGCCGATATCCCATCGGGTTTCAGCAAGAAATTGCCATTACGGAAGTCATTGTGAACCAGCGTCAGCTTGCTCGGCTCGGGCAGATGATCTCGCAACCATTCAGCCGCGTAGTCAATCATGGGTTGCGGCGAATTGAGCAAGTCGTATCGTTCGAGCATTTGATCCAAAAAGATGCTCGGGGGCATTTCTGATAGCTGCGATCTGAGGCCGTATTGATCCAGATCAATCGCATGAATTGAGGCCAAGATTCGACCGCACTCTTTAGCGAGCTTGGGGCGGATGGGCGCAAACTCGGGTGCTCTCACAATTTTCGCACCCAAGGCCTCCCCACCCACCCAGGACATCACAAACCCATCGCCCAGGTTATCTTTCCGCTGAAAGACATAGTGAACTTCGGGTTCCGGGACGCCGACGTCTCTCGCTGCGCGCATCAGATTCGCTTCAACGGCGAGCCCAGGATGCGCTGGCGTCGCCTCCGTAAACTGACCGCCCGGCGCACGTCGCAGCGCAAGCAAGGTTTCTTCACCATGAAGGGTCACCCTCAAGCGATACGTCTCTTGGCTTGCGCCTCCCGATAACCGCTCAACCGCTTGAATCTGCGTGAGACCGGGGACTTCTCTTGTAAGCACCTCACGCAGCTGCGCTTCGAAGTCGCTCATCGATTAATCGACCTTCACGCCCTTTGGTGCTTGTTGCTTCATAAAACCAAACATATATCCAGCAACGCGGCGAATTTGGATTTCCTCCGCCCCTTCAGTGATCCGATATCGTCGATGATGCCGGTAAATGTGTTCAAACGGCTTATGTCGCGAGTAGCCAAGCCCACCGTGTACTTGCATCGCTTGGTCGGCAGCTTCGCAGCATAAGCGGTTGGCTTGATAGTTACACATAGACACCTTGTCCGAGACAGAGAAGTTGCCATAGGTGTCCATCATCCACGCGGTCTTGTGAATCAGCGCTCGAAGCATTTCACATCGCGTTTGTAACTCTGCGAGCGGGAACTGAATGCCTTGATTGGTCGCCAGAGGCTTACCGAAAGGCTTGCGCTCTTTCGCATATTTCACCGACTCATTCACACAGAATTGCGCCGCACCCAAACTACTTGCGGCCTGACGAATCCGATTCTCATTGAAGAAATGCTGAACCACCTGCAGTCCACGCCCCTCACCCCCGAAGATCGCACTGTCATCCACGTACACATCTTTAAGTGAAATCCGGCCGTGGTCGGTCGGCATATTGAACGTCCACAACATTTCTTCCACCTTGAACCCTTCGGCATTGGTCGGCGTGAGAAAGGCCGTGATCCCATCACCATCACCAGGCTTACCGCTGGTTCTCGCCAAGATCATGTCGTAAGGCGCTTTATGAATCCCTGTGTTCCAAGTCTTCGCGCCATTAATTCGCCAACCATCACCATCGCGCACTGCGTTGGTTTCCATATGGGTCGCATCCGATCCATGGTCAGGCTCCGTGATACCAAAGGCAAACCCTCGCTTACCCTCGAGGAGCAACGGAATCCACTCTTCCTTTTGAGCATCCGTACCGTAGGCCAACATCAACAGCAGTCCCACATTGTTCGCGACAATTGAATGCTCGTTTTGTAGGTCGTTGTGGAGACCCAGCCCCATGGTGGCGAAATGCTCTCTGATCACGGCCATACCCAGATTGGTTCCGTCTTGGCCGCCGTATTCTTGAGGAATGGGATACCGATAATGGCCCGCTTTATCGGCGCGGCGTCTGGCCTCAGCAAGTAGCGCTTCCCACTCTTCGTTGGGTAAGCCACCGCGTTCCCAATCCGTCCGGGCATCCTCGCGGCGATGGTCGAAAAACCGAATATTATCGTTCTCGTTCTCGAGCGGCTTAATCTCTGCCTCGATGAAGTCATCTAAGACTCTGAGGTAGTTCTGCAAATCTTCTGGTATGTCAAAGTTCATCGCCTTTCCTTCTGGTTCTTCCTTATTACACTTCCTGTGCCTTGACGCTGGGTGTCTCGTCTGATGTTCCGCCCGCCTCACACGCTCGAACTCGCTTTGGTGCAAGACGGACCCGCCTCGTGCTGACACGCTGAGTCCCCGTGATTCAACCGCACCCAAAGGTTGAAAAAAAGCGCAACCTGCGGCTGCTCTACACCTCGCATCCGCTCCCATGGCTGTTCGACCGTCATTGCCCGGTCACCGATCACGCGCCCCTTCTACCCCACAAGAC
>JALRJG010000108.1 GCA_023261215.1 Pseudomonadales bacterium
CTCGATAACCTCTCGGCATCCACTTCACTCTAAATGTGGGTTCCTCATTGGAAGTCAGTACTTCTTCCGACAGAGAGTGCACAGCCCAACCTTGATGGAGCGAATCGGTGTCTTCAAGCGCCGTCGTGACATCAAATTCAATCGTTGCGAATTGTAAAATCTCAAGTATGCGGCCACGATCGACCAAGTGGGACTGCAGCAACAACCCTTTGCTTCGATCAAGCCATAACATAAAACCAAATCGATCGTTAGCCGACGGTTGCACGGCCAACATCACGGCCTCCCTTCCGGCGACACGATCCAGCCCGACAACCTTCACATCGTAGTTATCAGATTCCGCTTGCAACAGGGCATTGAACGATTGGCTAAAGGGACCGAGCAACACCGCGTGGTTCAACGATGCGTTTTCACTCTCGTGGAAGCACCGGATGTGATCACCCTCTCTGACAACCCGCCTGAGTGGACCATTAAGTTGCGTTAATTGCTCCTGGACCACCCCGTCTCGAAACCGATGATCCACTTCTAATGAGCTGAACTGATGTCCTCGGGCCAACGTGAACACCCCACGATAATTCTCGCGGAGCAAAGAGGATGACATTTTCTCAATCCAATAGTCTGGCGCGCGCTCGTCCTCCGAGAGCGTTGTTGCCTCTAAGGTTTCTGCCCGAGTCGCCGTACTGAGCATCACCATCAGTACTGCAAGGCTCTTGAACCATCGCGAGCCCCTCAACGGCGTCCTAGATTGGCAGATTTGATTCATACGCTTTGGGATGGGTTACTTGGTCGGGGCTGGATAGCCCACAAACTGAGGGTTGGAGGCCCGCAAACCCACTGAACGATCGTGCTCTTCAAGGTAGCGGCGCAAGCGCGCCTGAGTTTCATCGTCCAATGCCTTGAGTTCGGACGACTCTGCTTGTGCCAGCATGGCAGCCTGTGGCGCGCTGATTATCTGATTTTGAACGGCTGGGGATACTGTGGGCCTCACCTCGTAGCCGTTTTCAGCAAGCAGCGAGGACTCATTTCCGGTACCGTTAGGGCCGTAAGAAGGCGATTGCAGTAACAGACCCACCGTGAGCGCCAGCACAATAGAAGCCGCCGCCGCGAAAGGAACGACACGTCGACGAGTGACCCTGTTTGGTTCTGCCTCTTGAGATCCATCCGCTGGGGTCTCTGCATCAAGCGCATGGGATATACGTTGATTCAGTATCGCTTGCCCTTTGCTGGACAGCGCACTGCCCTGACGGCCTGAGCGCAAGTGCTCACGGACACTCGACCACCGATGCACGCTTGGACTAACTTGAGCGAAATCCGACTGACGGATCAATCTCAATTCTTCGAGCTCGCTCAACTCTCCATCGATGAACGCTGACCAAGCTTCTTTCTGATCTTCCATGGGTGTTCTTTAACTCTTGATATCGCTTTTTGGTTATAACTTTGGTTTGATCTGAAACGACTGCGTTATTTCGCGCTTTGCTTCAATCTGCACTCGATTCTCTGCCCAATTGGACCTTAACTGGGTTTTAGCTGGGTCGACTATCCGTGGCAACGTCTGAAAACGCCTTCAGACGATCGCAGTATGTCTTTGAAGACCGCTCGATTCGACCCTATTTAAGCAATCGCTCCCTCTTTCAACAACGTCTATTTCCAGATGAATCGCCCGCGACTGTGCGGTTGACCCAAGAAGCCACCAATCCTCAAATTCCCACTCATCACTGGCCCACTCATCACTGGCCCACTCATCAACTCCCGACAAATCCACTTCCTAGCCGCGATTGATCATTAGCCAACCCCTTACCTGCCGCAGTATACCCATCGTGCTGCACTCTACGATGGCCAACAGCACCGCGGGCTATGACCGCACAGCACCTGATCCGGTTGTCGCACCCTCTGAGCGGTAGAGCAACGCTTCTCGGTATTGAACGAGAGCTTTGACCACAATAGGCCACCGAGGTTCCCTAATTTTCTCCTTTGATTGAACGGAATTATCCGTCGCGATTACCCTCAATAATCTTCTCTAACGCGTCCCGGGCTCGAAATATTCTCGATCTCACCGTACCCACCGGACACTCCATGACCTCAGCGATTTCTTCATAACTCAAACCGTCGAACTCGCGTAGAACCAAGGCCGTCCGAAGATCCTCTGGCAGCGCCTCGAGCCCTTGATTCAATGCCAGCAGTAATTCATCTCGAGCATGCAGCCCCTCGGGCTCTTCAATACTCTCGAGTTCGACGGAGCCATCGCCAGGCTCGCCCTCACCCACCCACAAATCCGTATCAGGTGGCCGCCGAGACTTCGATACGAGAAAGTTTTTAGCGGTATTCGCGGCAATTCGATACAGCCAGGTATAAAACTGGGCGTCGCCCCGAAAGGAATCGATGGCTCGGTAAGCTTTGATGAATGCTTCTTGCGTCACGTCCATGACTTCGTCCTGATCCCGGACAAATCGCGACACCAATGCTGCGATTCTTGTTTGGTATTTCAATACCAACGCATCAAATGCACGCCGATCGCCCTTTTGAACGCGCGCGACCAGCCTCTGATCAGAATCGTCGTGACTCAATGCTTTTTCCGGTGTGACACTATAGAATTTCGGACCGTGGCGGTGTGGTGAAGTTCACTCGTCACGCCCGATCGCGGGCGACATGATAACAGACCCTTCCCTGCCGGTATGGACGTCGATGCACCCAGACACTGATGCAACCCATCTCCAATACGATGTATTGATCATCGGCAGCGGCGCTGCGGGCATGAGCCTTGCACTCACATTGCCGGAAGCATTGCGCGTAGGAATCCTCTGTAAAGAGCGGCCTCTGGAAGGATCCACCTATTATGCGCAAGGCGGGGTTGCCGCAGTTCTTGATGATTACGACACGGTCGATTCTCACATCGAGGACACGTTGCGGGCTGGCGATGGCCTGTGCCGCGAATCGGTGGTTCGCTTTGTTGTGGAACGCAGTCCCGAGATCATCGACTGGCTGGTGGCGCTCGGCGTTCAATTCGACACTCGAATCAGTGCAAGTGGCCGATCGGAATTTCATCTCACACAAGAAGGTGGTCACAGTCATCGCCGAGTCATTCATGCTGCGGATGCGACTGGCAAGGAAATTTCCGAGCAGCTGTACGCCGCTGTCACTCAAAAAAGCAACGTTGCCTTTTTGACCGATACCATCGCGTTGGACGTCATTACGACCAATCAGTTAGGTCTTGGCTCTAAAACGGTTTGTGGTCTTTACGCTTTTAATCAAACGCTCCAGAAGGTTCAAACGATCGCGAGCCCCCGAGTGGTGAATGCCACTGGCGGCGCGAGCAAGGTCTATCTATACACCAGCAATCCGGACACCGCCTCGGGTGATGGCATTGCCATGGCTTGGCGGGCCGGGTGCCGGGTGGCCAATATGGAATTTAACCAATTCCACCCAACGTGCTTGTATCACCCGATGGCGAAATCCTTTTTGATCTCTGAGGCGCTGAGAGGCGAAGGCGCCATACTGCGCTTGCCAAACGGTGAACCCTTCATGTCGCGATTCGATGATCGCGCGGAGCTGGCCTCAAGAGACATTGTTGCGCGCGCCATCGATTTTGAAATGAAGCGATTGGGCTGTGATCACGTCCTGCTCGACATCAGCCATAAGCCTGCTGACGATGTGAGACGCCACTTCCCAACCATCTACGAGCGCTGCCTCAGTTTTGGTATCGATATCACCACGACCCCCATCCCGATTGTGCCTGCTGCCCACTACACCTGTGGCGGCATCATGACCGACTTATGCGGGCGAACGGATGTGGACGGACTCTACGCCGTTGGCGAATCAACTTATACCGGCCTTCACGGCGCCAATCGGATGGCAAGCAATTCGCTACTTGAATGTTTGGTATTTGCTCGGGCAGCGGCCCACGAAATCGCCGAAAGCACTCGCCCTGGCACAACGTTTCTCCCCATCCCCGGCTGGGATGCGAGCCAGGTCACGACGTCAGAAGAGGATGTGCTGATTGCGCACAATTGGGACGAACTGAGACGACTGATGTGGAATTATGTCGGCATCGTCCGTTCGGATGCCCGCCTCATCCGAGCACAACGACGGGTCAGATTGCTGCGTCGAGAAATCGACGAATACTACGAAAAATACTACGTCAATCGCGATCTCATCGAATTGAGAAACCTGGCCCAGGTGGCGGAGCTGATTATTAGTTCAGCGCTGAGACGTAAGGAAAGCCGAGGGCTTCACTATACCCTTGACTATCCAAATCGATCGACGTCTGCGGAAGATACTGTGCTGGAACCCACAAACTACCTTTGAAGATCTGCCGTCCGGCTTCGTCAGACAGCGCTTGAATTACTGACGTCTTTGACCCCTGGACGAGGAAACCGCTTCTTCCGGCGAGCTGAGCGCAGCCGGTAAAAAGCGCATCAGGACCCTAAGCCTCCGATAAGCATCTGCATCCACTGTGGGATATTCCAACGCAATAGACACCCGTCGCTCGTCGCTCCGTCTCAACTCCAGGCGGAGCCAATAACGACCCATGGATTTAGCGCTGACGGTCGCGCGCTGCCAAGAGGCCTGATCTGCACATAGTAACCATAGTGCCCTCTCGCTACAGCGCAATCTCAGCGCTCGGTACGGGCCCCAGTGTCGCCACAGCCAGTGGCTATCACACGCGATCGCCGCTGCAGCGACTGCCAATAGACAGCCCAGCGCCACAGGCTCGAACCATCCTTCGAGCGCACCGGGTGCGAGGAGAAGCCACCATGCAGTCAATCGGATGGCGCTCGCCGCTTTTGGGGGCTGGATGGCAATATCAGATTCGAAGCGCGAACCCCCTCGCGGTGTGGTGATGAAAGCAATAACAAGATCTCAACGATGGGACGCGAATAGGATTTTCGGCGCCGAGCGTTAATCTGGCCTGACCCTTGCTAGCATGAGGGCAACCAACGCTTGGTACTCGGGATCTTGTGGAAGCGTTTGTTCACTGAACCATGCCCACAGCTCAGGATCCTCCTCATCAAGCATTCGCGCGTAAACCCGTTGCATGGATTCATCAAGGTCAGGAAACGCCTCTTCAAAAAAGGGGATGAATAGGACGTCGAGCTCAGCCATGCCTCGACGAGATCGCCAGCGCAGCCGATTACGGCCCTCCGGCGAATGAATATCTGCAATCTCTGGCATGCGCGCTCCTTTCTCCTGCTGCATTCTAACAGCGACACCCACCAGCACGGATGATATCGCGCCCATCAATGTAGGATTTCTACAAGTCTGACATCAAGCCTCGACCTACCGCTCGATTGTCATGGATCTATTCTTAAACGATGGCAGAAAAACACTGCACCGCTTGGCACCTGGCGTGGCATTGACTAAGCTTGCCCCGCTATTCACCAACACCTGCGCCGACTTCGACATGCCTATCGCGCTCTCACAATTTGGCTTTCTTGAAATTCGCGGCGTCGATGCTGAGAAATTCCTGCAAGGCTATTGCACTTGCGACCTTAACCGCTTGAAATCAGGACACCCCGTCTACGGCGCGTTAACCAATATTCAAGGGCGGGTCGAGGCGACCTTCGCCGCACAACGTTTAACCGACGCACTTGAGTCCCGCGAGGATCCCGGGCTCATCTTGCGTCTCCATCGCAGTCTCGTTGCGCCGATCCTGGCACAGCTTCAAAAATACATCGTTTTTTCGAAGGCACAGTTAATTGATCGCACCGACGACATTCACTGCTACGGCTTTGAAGGCGCAGGTTCCAT
>JALRJG010000109.1 GCA_023261215.1 Pseudomonadales bacterium
GCTTTTTACAACCTTGAAAAAGTTGGGGTACAAGACCGCGATCATCTCGGGTGGCTTTACTTACTTCGGGGCCTACTTGAAATCGATCTTGGGCGTCGATTACGTGATTGCCAACGAACTCGAAATGGTTGAAGGCCGGTTGACCGGTCGAGTTTTGGGCACGGTGGTGGATGCGCAAGTGAAGGCTGAAAAGCTCAAAGAAATTGCGATCAAGGAAAATATCTCGCTCGCCCAGACCATTGCGGTAGGCGACGGTGCCAATGACTTAGATATGTTGGCAACCGCCGGTTTGGGCATTGCTTACCACGCAAAAGCCATTGTTCGGCAGAATTCTCGACATGCCATCTCAACGCTGGGGTTGGACAGCATTTTGTATTTGCTCGGAATCAGCGATCGTGATCAGGGCATGGACTCAATGCAAGCTTAGCGAGCTCATTGATCTTGACCGCTAGCGCGGCGAGGTAGAGCACGCGCCGTCGCATTGGCGTAAAATGATCGGCCGGTCTACGTAGCCCACGATGATCCTTCGGTGGATGAGCACACCATTCATAGCTTTGGAGTAACCACATGGCGACATACTCAACTAACGAATTCAAATCAGGTATGAAGGTCCTGCTTGAGGGAGACCCCTGCAGCATTGTTGAAAATGAGTTTGTTAAGCCCGGCAAAGGCCAAGCGTTTAATCGAGTTCGATTGAAAAACCTAAAAACCGGTCGGGTTTGGGAACGAACGTTCAAATCCGGCGAATCGCTCGAAGCTGCAGATGTCATGGAGCATGACATGGAATATGTCTACACCGACGGTGAGTATTGGCATTTCATGAAAACCGATGGTTCCTACGAGCAGATTGCTGCGGACAAATCTGCGGTAGGGGATGCCATGATGTGGCTACGTGAACAAGGTGAATGCACCGTCACTTTGTGGAATGAGGTCCCGATTCAGGTGGTAGCCCCCAACTTTGTAGACTTAGAGATCGTTGAGACGGATCCCGGCGTGCGGGGGGATACTGCGACAGGCGGCACTAAACCTGCCACGCTAACCACTGGCGCTGTGGTCAAAGTGCCTCTTTTCATAAATATTGGCGAAACCATCCGTGTAGATACGCGGACCGGCGAATATCAGGGCCGAAGCAAATCTTGATGGCGATCGCTTCGAAATAATGCCCATGATCCCAACCTGGGATACGCTTAAAAAACGTGCCCGCGTTTTAAGCGACGTGCGCTCAAGGTTCGCCATCCAAGGCTACACTGAGGTCCAAACGCCAGTGTTAGGCCGCTATGGCGTCTTCGACCCGCATCTGCACAGTATTGAGGTTTCCACCTTCAGAGGCACGCGCTACCTTCAAACCTCGCCAGAATATGCGCTGAAGCAAGTGCTTGGCAGAGCCCCAGAGCGCATTTACCAAATTGGACCCGTTTTCAGGGGCAATGACGTAGGGCCAAGGCACCAGCCTGAATTCACGATGCTTGAGTGGTATGCACCCGATACCACTCTGCCAGCCTTGATCGAGGAGTTTATTGAGCTGCTGGCTGGTCTAACGGACGCACCAGATGAATGGCGTGAAGGTCCTGTCGTCGAACATTATGACTATGGCGAGCTGATGCAATCTCTTGCAGGTATTGATCCGCATCAATCGACTGAACAAGCGCTTGAAGCGCATCTTGATGCCTATGGGGTTGAGATTTTGCATCTTGCGGGGCCCCGTGACGAACAGTGGCGGAGTGATGCCCTGGATTTCATTTTTTCAAGCCAGGTGCAGTCGCGCCTCCTGGGACTCTGCACGGTCAGTGGTTTTCCAGGTAGCCAGGCGGCGCTGGCAGAGATCGACCCAACGACAGGTCTCGCTCTGAGAACTGAACTCTATGCCTCGGGCATTGAATTGATGAACGCCTATCAGGAGCTTCGAGATCCCGTTGAGTTGGAAAGCCGTTGGCGGAAGGCCAACGAGGCTCGATCACAGCGTGGCATGTCGCAAATGGCTCTGGACGCGGGTTTACGAGATGCGATGGCTCTCATGCCGGTTTGCGCCGGTGCGGCCGTGGGGTTTGATCGTTTGCTGATGTGCATGCTCGGGCTTAATCGGCTTGATGAGGTGATGATTCTGCCCTGGCAGGGCGGATAGAGAGGAGCCTCAGTCGCGAATCATCGACCAACCCATTTCGATGAGATCGCCTGGCGCTGCCTGCCATTTAAAGGCTCTCTCGGTAATGAGAATCACCGTTGAGCCCAATAGAAACTGACCTGCTTCCTGTCCTTGATGCACCTCGAGCTGGTTGAAACCCTTGGTGTAAGCAGTACCAGCTCTAAGAGGTTCAGATTGCCAAAATGGTTTAATCGCCGCGACAATCGCGGCGCCGACGAGCACCAGCGCCATCGCGCCGTGCTCAGTTGAGAGGTGCATGACAAGGCGCTCGTTGCGCGCGAATAGTCTATCGACGTGCTGGGTTGTTTGCTGATTCACCGAGAACAGTTTGCCCGGGATATAGGTGGCTTCTTCGAGCTTGCCCGCGCAGGGGAAGTGAACCCGATGGTAATCTCGGGGCGATAAATAAGTGGTTGAAAAACTGCCCGATCCAAATGGGTGATCAACTTGCCCTAAAAGGTCTGAGACGAGAAAAGATTTGCCCTTGGCCTGAATCATGGTGTTGTTTTCAATTCGACCGCAAGCTGAAATTCGTCCATCTGCGGGAGCCGAAAGCAGCCCGCTTGGCTCGCGTAGTGAGGGTTTCAGGCGTCGGGTGAAGAAATCATTGAAGGATTGATAGTCGCTGGGGTGCTCGCGTTCAGCAAGTTGTAGATCAACATCAAAGTACCATTTGAACAGCCGAATGAATGGACTGCGGATCCATGTCCGCTCGCTTCTAGCCAAACCCCCGACGCATCGTGAAATGAAATGTAAAGGCAAAATGTGTTGTAGCCAGGCGAAGATCATGGGTATCCAGGTGAGTAAACATTGAACATGAGGTGTTCGCGGCTGACGCGGGTTCGAGCGTGCGATAACCACGGCAGATGATACTTGATCTTCACAGCGCGATCACAATGCCTCTGACACCGACCTTGACGAACCGCGTGGCGGCGGACCGGCGGCTCGCGTTTTCTGAAGCGAAACCTGTTAAGTTGCTGTAGTCCATGCAAACATGGAATCCGTTAGACCCAAAGGTGTCGGATGCGAGAGGTCTAGTTCTCGGACCTTGGGTATTGAGATTGAAGGGAACTGATCGTCGTTTGAAGTTGGCGAGGGTGATCTTGACGATGAGAGATAAGCCCAAGAGGCAGGCGTTTTTTGCGTGTGAAGACTTGTTTTGCGCACGAAGGGATGGGTGATTCGCGCGTCATCGGCGGCTCGGAGAGACGAGAGGCCTTCGACCGCGGTATCGGAAAGATATGCGATTGGCGAGACCCAGCCGTAGACCTGCAAACATGAAGGAAGCATCAACCCTGGATCAGTGGAACTGAGCCATGGGTGTTGCGTAGGAACCGGGCGCGCTCGCCCCAAGAAGTGGGCAAAAAGGCGCTCTGAGAAGTGAATGAACCCACAGGCGATAACGTCATGAGTGCTGACAACTTAATTTGGATCGATCTGGAAATGACCGGTCTAGAACCCGAGGCGGATGTCATTTTAGAAATCGCAACCATCGTGACCGATGGAGATCTAAATGTCCTTGCCGAAGGCCCGTGCTTGGCCGTGAGACATCCGCAGGCGGTGATCGGCGGCATGGACGAATGGAACACAACGCATCACACGGCCTCCGGTCTTGTTGAGCGCGTTCTAAGTTCGGAGTTCGACACGCGTGGCGCCGAGCTCGCAACCCTCGATTTTTTACGTCAGCATGTGCAAGCCAATGCTTCTCCCATGTGCGGCAACAGCATTGGGCAAGATCGAAGATTTCTGGTGAAGTACATGCCTGAACTCGAAGAGTACTTCCACTACCGAAACCTAGATGTGAGTACGGTTAAAGAACTTGCTCGACGTTGGCGGCCCGATGTACTGGATGCTTACGTTAAGAAAAACATGCATCAAGCGCTGGAAGACATTCGGGAGTCCATTCGAGAGTTACAAATTTATCGAGATCTGTTCTTTAACCTGAATTCGTGAGAGTTGAGGGTGGATCGCAGGTGCATCGTCGATATGGATCACCTGTCCCTGGGTTTGTTCGATCTTCTTGCCAAGTATCGATCTTATTGATTGATCAGATGGGGTTGTTTGCGACCACCAGCCTGCGTCAAGAGGGATGATGTTGAACCCTGTGCTGGCCAGAACGGAGTCGTGCCCTTTGACGATGCAGCGGGTCAATGGGTTCCTGATGCGTATCAGAGGTTTGCCTTCGCGCGTTGTTTAGTGAGCGCCCAATCCACATGAGCGGCGACAAGATCACTGCTTTGGCGACGTTTGAGCTCAAGCGCCTGGATGATGCGTTCATCGAATGGCGCGTTACCGAGCGCGACGGCCAGATTGCGTTGCCAGCCGTCAAATCCAACCCGCCGCAAAGGTGAACCTTCGGTTCTTGCCAAATAGTCGGCCTCAGTCCAAGCGAACAAGCTTAAGAGCGTACTCCGATCCAGCTCATGCCTTGGCTCAAAATCCTTGATTTGATGCACGTGAGCGTGGCGATTCCAAGGGCAAATGAGCTGACAGTCGTCACACCCAAAGACTCTGTTCCCGATGGCGTCTCGCAAAGATTCCGGAATGATGCCCTTGTATTCGATGGTGAGATAGGCGATGCATCGACGCGCATCAAGTTCATAAGGGCCAACGATGGCGTTTGTCGGGCAGATGTCGATACATCGCTGACAGCTTCCGCAGTGGTTGCTCGACGTCTTTGAGGAGGCGGAAAACGGGAGATTGGTCAGCAATTCGCCGAGAAAATGGTATGAACCTCGGTGTTGATTGATGTGAAGCGTATGCTTGCCTATCCAGCCTAGTCCTGATGTCTCAGCAAACCGCTTCTCCAAAAACGGCGCGCTATCTGTGATGGGTCGAGAAGTGAAGGTGAGATGATCGTGATTGATCAGCCATTGATTAATTTGTGCGCTGAGGGATTTCAAACGGCCGCGAATGACGCGATGGTAATCTCTGCCCAATGCATATCGTGCGATGTAGGCAGCCTCGGGATCTGCCAGCGTGGATTGAATCTGATCCTGACCCCCTGCGGGTAGATAGGGCATTGTCAGACTGAGCGCGCTCAACGCACCGGGATGTAACCTTGCCGGTTCAACTCGCAGGTCAACGTGTCTTGCCATGTAACCCATTTCACCGTGGAAACCTTGCTCGAGCCACCGCCTCAAATAGGATTCGTGATCGCTCATGGCAAGAGGAGAGACTTCGATTTGGTCAAAACCTAGGTCTTGGGCCCACGTTTTGATCAGCTGAAGGAGATCGCCGAGAGGCAGAGTCTGATCCTGGTTCACAATGCTGCTGCGCTATAATGCGGCGTTTTCATGTCGGAAATTCCATGTCTTTGGACCGCCTGTATACCGCTCAAGAGATCCGCCTGATGGACCGGGCGTTGATTGTGGATTATGGCATACCAGGGCTCACCCTCATGGTGCGCGCCGCGGATGCAGCCGTTGCCACGATACTTGAGGCGTTTCCAGAGGCATCCAGATTTTGTGTCCTGTGTGGTTCCGGTAACAACGCAGGCGATGGCTACTTGGTGGCGTCTAAGTTGGCGTCAAAAGGCCATGATGTGACCCTGGTTCAGGTGGGCGATATTGATA
>JALRJG010000010.1 GCA_023261215.1 Pseudomonadales bacterium
CATGGGTATGCTCGCCACCGTGATGAATGCACTCGCGATGCGTGATGCGCTTGAGCGAGCAAACATTCAGACGGTGGTGATGTCCTCGATTCCGATGAGCGGTGTTGTTGAACACTATGACCGCAGGCTTGCGATCCGTCATCTTCAAGAGGGTGACGTCGTGATTTTCTCAGCGGGAACAGGAAACCCATTTTTCACCACGGATTCGGCAGCCTGTTTACGCGGGATCGAGATTGAAGCGGATGTCGTGTTGAAGGCCACGAAGGTAGATGGTGTGTATTCAGCAGATCCAGTGACCCATCCGGAGGCTGTGAGGTACGACGAAATCACCTACGATAAAGTACTGGAAGATCAGCTCGGGGTGATGGATTTGACCGCCATTTGCCTCGCCCGTGATCACGATATGCCGCTCCGGGTCTTTAAACTTGATAAGCAAGACGCGTTGCTCAACGCGGTGGTGTCTGATCACGAGGGGACTCTGGTGACGAGCGGTCTGCCTCATTCCTAAGATCGCGGAAGGTCCAGAGCGATCAGTCGTCGCCCTGATGGAGGATCCCTATCCCAGAAGCGATCAGGTTCTGATTGGGTCATCTGAAAGGTGTGAGAGGAGAACCTAATGATTAATGAAATCTTGGAAGATGCTCAAGATCGAATGGATAAAAGCATTGTGGCTCTCGAAGCCGCGTTTGCGAGGATTCGAACGGGGCGTGCGCATCCCAGTTTTCTGGATACGGTGGACGTAGACTATTACGGCAGCGTGACGCCGCTTAAGCAGATGGCAAACATCAATGTTGAGGAGGGCCGAACGCTCGTGATCGCGCCCTGGGATCGCACCACGATTCCGCTGATTGAGAAGGCGATTCTCAAGTCAGATTTGGGCGTGACGCCCAACAGTGGTGGAGAGAGTGTGCGCATCACAATGCCGCCGCTTACCGAAGAAAATCGTCGAGATCTCGCCAAAGCGGCTCGTAATGAGGCTGAAAACGCCCGAATTGCAGTTCGGAATATTCGGCGTGATGCAAACTCCGATATCAAAGATTTCTTGAAAGAAAAGGAGATTTCGGAAGACGACGCTCGACGAGCCGAAGACCAAGTTCAAAAGTTGACCGACCTGAAGGTGAAGTCGGTGGATGCCTTGCTTGAGAAGAAAGAAAAGGAACTGATGGAGTTCTAGCCATCAGAGGAAGCGATCATGCTTAGATCTCGAGTGATCACGGCGTTGATGATTGCGCCTCTTGCGCTGGCGGCGCTCTTGCTACTTGATGCTTCCGCTTATGTCTTATTTATTGCTGCCGTGCTCGCAGTGTGCGGATGGGAGTGGGCCAATTTTGCCTATCTTCGTGGCTGGAGCCGAATCGCTTATGGGCTCCTGATTGGGTTGATCACCAGTTTCGTGCCGCCCAGTGCTTGGTGGCTCTGGATCAGCCTGATGACTTGGGTGATTGCGGGATACTTGGTTCTGCGTTTTCCAAAATACCCGGCCACCCTCAGACGGCCCACCCCGATCCTGGCTCTAGGCGTCGTCGTGATGGTGCCTGCGGGTCTTGCTCTGGTTATGCTTCAATCTCAGCCCAACTACGCCGCCAATTTGTTCCTGCTGTTGGGGCTGGTCTGGTGCGCAGACATTGGTGCTTATTTTACTGGCCGTCGTTGGGGCAAACGCAAACTCCACCCCGCCGTCAGTCCAGGGAAATCTTGGGCAGGGGTTTACGGTGGGTGGGTCATCACGCTGGTCTTTGTCCTCCTCTGGCGGGTGCAAACGGGTCTCTTTGGGCTGTCGAATTGGAAGGTCGAACTCTTTTGGTTATTGATGGCGAGCGGGATGGTTTTTGTCAGTATTCTCGGTGATCTGGCGATGTCGATGTTCAAGCGAGTTCGAGACATCAAAGATTCGAGTCAACTCTTGCCTGGCCACGGCGGGTTCCTCGATCGCTTGGACAGTCTATTTTCCGTGGCGCCGATCTTGGTTCTCTGCCTGGTTTATGGGGGTTTGGTGTGAAGCCGCGTTCAGGACTGACCATATTGGGTTCGACCGGCTCGATCGGACAACAAACCCTTGCGGTTATGGCCGAACAAACCGACCTCTTTGTTTACGCACTCACCGCGCACTCACAAGTTGACCAGTTGATATCCCAATGCGAAGCGGTGGCACCTCATGTCGCGGTCGTCTCAGATCCGAGCCAGTACGCAGCGCTTGCTGAGGGATTAAAAATGCGAGGGTTAAAAACCGAGGCCAGAGCGGGTCGCGAGGCACTCAGAAGCGTTGCAGAAGCCGATGAGGTCTCTCACGTCATGGCCGCGATTGTCGGCGGAAGCGGGCTTGAGCCCACCTATGCTGCTGCGGCCGCTGGCAAAACGGTTTTGTTGGCGAATAAAGAGTCCCTCGTGATGTCCGGTGAATTGTTTCTATCGTCGATCGAGAGAACAGGCGGTGAAGTCATACCCGTGGATAGCGAACACAATGCTATTTTTCAGTGCTTGGGTAATTCTAGAGCGGTGGGGAGCACCGTCGCCAAACTTTTGCTCACTGGGTCAGGTGGTCCCTTTCTTGAGCGTCCAATGGATTCGTTCGACAGCATCACGCCTGCTGAGGCGTGTCTGCACCCGAACTGGTCCATGGGGCGAAAGATTTCAGTCGATTCAGCGACCATGATGAATAAGGGGCTTGAACTCATCGAGGCTTGCTTTCTTTTTGGAGTCCCGAGCGCAAAGATCGACATCGTGATTCATCCGCAGAGTGTTGTGCATTCTATGGTTGCGTTCGAGGATGGTTCGGTCTTAGCGCAAATGGGGCAGCCGGATATGCGCACGCCCATTGCCAGCGCCCTGGCGTGGCCTGAGCGAATGACCAGTGGGGTGTCCCCGCTCGATTTCGTGAGCGGCCTTCAATTGTCATTTAGAGCTCCAGATCATGATCGATTTCCTTTGCTTGACCTCTGCCGTCAGGTTGCCGCAGGGGGGCAGTCGGTAAAGGTGGCCCTGAATGCCGCGAACGAAGTGGCTGTGGACGCATTTCTTCAAGAGCGCATTCGATTCACGGATATCGAACGCATCGTGAAGACCACGGTTGATGCAATGGCTATTGAGGAACTCCCGTCGATTGAGGCGGTCCTATCATTTGATTCGCGATGCCGTTTGGAAGCCCAAAGACAGATGACTAAATGTTTCTAGATATTCTTCAAAGTGTGATCGCATTGATTGTGACGCTCGCCGTGTTGATCGCTGTTCATGAATACGGCCATTTTCAGGTGGCGAGGTGGTGTGGTGTCCACGTCGAGCGCTTCAGCATCGGATTCGGCAAAGCCTTAGTCCGATTTGAAGGTGCGCCGCCTGAGATTGAGCCTGTCCCGTCGGGTTCAGAGCCTCGAGTGAGAACGCGCGCCAACGAACCGCTCATGGGTACAGAGTATTGCGTTGCCATGATCCCGCTCGGTGGCTATGTCAAATTTCTGGACGAACGTGATGGATTTGTGCCCGAGGATCAACGGTCGTTTGCATTCAACACAAAACCGCTCTGGCAACGCGCACTCATTGCGTTCGCCGGTCCGTTGGCAAACTTCCTGCTAGCGGTGGTCGTTTACTGGATGGTCTTCGTTATGGGGGTGCGTGATTTTTCGCCCGTGATCGAGGTGGCGCCGGGAAGCCCGGCAAGCTTGGCGGGATTGCAATCGGGCGATGAGGTCCTTCGCTTGGATCAAGTGCCCATCACGGATTGGACCACATTTAACTTACAACTCCTTGATCGGTTGGGAGAATCGGGCAGCCTGATTTTTGATGTCGCCAGAGCTGGGGATGCGGATGAGGCAGCCGTTGGCGCGCAAATTCCCATCGATCGATGGCTATCGGAGCTCGCTGATCCTAACCCAGCGTCCGAACTCGGGCTGTCCCTCCACGTTCCCATCGTTCCTGCTGTGCTGGGAGACGTAAGTCCTTCAAGCCCTGCAGAGCAGGGTGGGCTGATGACAGGGGATCGGGTGCTGTCAGTTAACGGAGCCTCGATCGCAGGTTGGATCGAGTTTGTCGATCGTGTCAGGGCAAACCCTGATCAAACGTTGGCATTGCGATTAGAGCGCGGCAACGAATTGATTGATCGCTGGGTTACACCAGAAGCGGTTGATGACGACGGTGCGGAGATTGGGCGCATTGGCGCAGCGCTGGGTGACTACGAATTCCCATCGGACAGGGTGAGAGTGAGAGAGTATTCAATGCTGGGTGCTTGGGTTCCTGCCGTGCAAAAAACATGGGCAATGACGCGCTTCACTGTCGAGAGTTTGGTCAAGATGGTCCAAGGATTACTGTCCCCAAGGAATCTATCAGGACCGATCACGATCGCTAAGATTGCGGGCCAAACCGCAGAGCGAGGTCTTGATACCTACCTCGGCTTTATTGCACTGATCAGCGTCAGCCTAGCGGTCCTAAATTTATTGCCTGTACCCATGTTGGATGGGGGCCATCTGCTTTATTATGCGGTGGAGGCGCTTGCGGGCCGACCCATACCGGAACGTCTTCAATACCTGGGATTACAAGTTGGGCTGGTGCTGTTGGTGGGCATCATGCTTCTCGCCTTTTATAATGACCTGCTGCGGCTATAACGGATTTTTTGTGAATACTCTCCATCATTTTTTTCGCGCTGCGCTTTTCCTCAGCGCATTTTTGAGCGCGGCCATCGCGCAGGCGTTTGTGGTCACTGACGTTCGTGTTGAAGGCTTGCAGCGTATATCCGCAGGCACCGTCTTCGGGGCGATTCCATTCAATGTTGGCGATAACGTGGATGATGAGGGGTTAAGACGCATTATTCGCGCGTTATTCCGCACGGAGTATTTTGACGACGTCAAAGTTGGACGTGACGGGAATGTGCTTCTTATTATTGTTAAGGAGCGTCCCACCATTGACAGTATCGAATTCGATGGCAACAAAGCGATCAAAACCGAAGCCCTCACCGAGGGTTTGTCTGATGCGGGGCTCGCTGAGGGCGAAATTTTCAAAAAAGTCACTCTCGATCAAATGGGGGCTGAGCTCGAACGGCAATATGTACTTCAGGGTCGCTACGATGCGGAAATAGAAACGGAAGTCGAAGATTTGCCCCGCAACCGAGTGGCGCTCAAGGTCAATATTGACGAAGGCAATGTCTCTGGGATTCGCCACATCAATATTGTGGGTAATTCCAAATTCGATGATGAGACGCTGAGAGAGCAGTTTGAGTTGAAACTGCCGACTTGGCTCTCCTGGTATACCAAGGATGGCCAGTATTCGAGAGAAAAACTCAAAGGAGACCTTGAGTCTCTTGAATCCTATTACCTAGATCGTGGCTACCTGAATTTCGAGATTACGTCGACGCAAGTCGCGATTGCGCCCAACATGGAAGATGTTTACATCACCATCAACGTGAGTGAGGGCGAGCAGTACGAAATATCGACCGTTGAGATCAGCGGCGAGCTGAGGGACATCCCAGAGGAAAGTATTCGGTCAATGCTGCTGACAGCACCAGGGCAAATTTTTTCCCGAGAGCTGATGACGTTATCAGAAGAGCGCATCGAAGCCGTGCTAGGTAATTCCGGCTATACCTTCGCCAGTGCCACAGGGAGTCCTGAGTTGTCTGAAGATGGTGAGTCTGTGGTGGTCAAGTTTTTTGTCGACGCCGGTAATCGGGCGTATGTTCGTCGAATCACGTTTTCGGGGAATACGCTGACTCAAGACGAGGTCTTGCGCCGCGAGATGCGGCAAATGGAGGGTGGCTGGGCTTCAAATTCATACATCGAGGCCTCCAAAGTCCGGCTGGAGCGGTTAGGATTTTTCAAGGAAGTCAGTGTTGAAACGCCGACCGTTGCCGGTGTGGCGGATCAGATCGATGTTGAATACACGGTAGAAGAGCAGCCCTCCGGCGCCATTTCCGCAACCTTTGGTTACGCTCAGGATTACGGCGCCATTCTGGGGCTTTCGTATCAGGAATCGAATGTTTTCGGCAGCGGGAACTCGCTCAATTTTAGCGTGAATCGAAGCTCCTATCAGACGTCCTACAATGTGTCTTTCTTTGATCCTTACTTTACGGTGGATGGCGTGAGTCGGGGTTATTCTGTTTACTATCGAAGCACTTCGTTTGACGAGAGAAATATTGCTCGCTTTTCGACGGATACCTTGGGAGCGACCGTGAGTTTCGGTTACCCCATCAGTGAAATATCTCGCTTTAATTTCACCGTCGGTGCTGAAGATACGAAAATCAAAGAAGGCATTTTCCCCGCTCAGGAGATCTCCCGATTTCTATCGGAGGAAGGCAATCAATTTAAGTTGATCACGCTCTCGGCGGCCTACCAGATGTCTGCACTCAACCGAGGCCTTTTGCCGACGGCGGGTCGATCGCAATCGTTATCCTTTGAGGCCACAGTCCCTGGAAGCGAGTTGGAGTTCTATCGGGTCAATTATTCGGGCCAGATCTTCTTTCCTCTGACAAGGCTCTTCACGCTTCGACTCCGAACGGATCTCGGTTATGGCGGGACCTTTGGCGACACGGAAACCTACCCGTTCTACAAGCATTTCTATTCGGGCGGTTTCGGTTCGGTTCGCGGCTACAAATCCAATACCTTGGGTCCCAGAACCACGCGATCACCCAATGACCCCTATTCGGACCCGGACCCAATTGGTGGGAATATTTTGATCGAAGGCAGTGCTGAGATCTTGTTTCCCCTCCCGTTTGTGGAAGATCAGCGGCAGCTTAAGTCGGCACTCTTTTTTGATGCAGGAAACGTCTTTAATAGCAATTGTCCCGAGATTTCCACCTATTGTTTAGACGTGAAAGACGGAGAACTGCGATATTCAGCTGGCGTTTCTGTCACCTGGATTACCGGGTTCGCACCGATCAGCTTCGCAATTTCCTATCCGGTTAACACGCGCGATGGCGACGAGCGAGAATCATTTCAGTTCGAATTGGGCCGAACTTTCTAGGGTTTCTGGCGTCTAATGCGTTGAATCCAACCTGGGGTTATGACAATATCTCGCCCCGTTTGGGAAGGCAGGCTCTGATGGGGTTGAGTGGAGCCTTGGCCGGCTGATCTAAAGGAAGGACGAAATGTGTGAGGTGCGTCATGAAGCGCCCCAACGCCCGTCGTCTCTGAGGTTCTTAGCCGCGTGTCTGCAGTTGTAAAGGAAGACAAGATTCAGCATGCGAGCGGGCAAAACCCATTAAAGTGACGCTAAGCTAAATAACAGATAATGAGGGAAGTAGCTGCCAAGGAAAGACGCCTGAATCAGGTGTGGCCGGCTTAACGATAAGAGTGAGGAGAATATGGTGCAAGCGACGTTAAAAAAATGGTTGATGATCAGCCTGTGTGTTGGGCTGTTCGGGTCAGCAGCAGCAATTGCCGAGGTCAAGCTGGCGTTTGTTGACGTCGATAGAGCCGTGGCAAGTTCAGAGAGCGCGCAGAAGTTGCTTCAGCAACTGCAGCAAGAATTTTCGGCTGACGAAGAGACCATCAAAAAGATTCAGACTGAGGCTGCCGCGTTATTGCAGAAAATGCAAAAAGACAGCGAAGTCATGAGTGAAGACGAGAAGCGTCGTGTGCAACAGGAAATTGAGTCGCTCAATAACGATTTCGTCTATCAGCGTCAGAAGCTGCAGAAAGAGGTGGCGGCTCGTCAGCAAGAACTCTTTGCTGGCACAGACGGAAAAGTTCGCAAGGCCATCGAAGATCTGGTCCTCGAAAACGATTACGATATGATTTTGCCACGATCGGCAGCGTTGTACGTTGGCGATCTTTACGACATTACACGTAAAGTGACCGAGAAGTTGAACGAAATGGATCGGGCTGATTAATCGTCGCCCTCATCGATTGTGACTCTCACCCTCGGAGATCTTAGTGAACGCTTCAGTTTGGAGCTCCGAGGGGACCCCAAGATCGAGATTACTGGGCTCGCCTCATTGGAAGCGGCGGGGCAAGGTGATCTGACATTTTTGTTTAATCCGAAGTACCGAGATCTGCTGGCGTCGAGCCAAGCCGCTGCCGTTTGCCTGACCGAAGGCGATGCCCATGGGATCGAGATGCCCGTCTTGATTGCAGAGAGGCCTAGGCTTGCTTGGGCGAGAATTGCGACGCTTTTTGACAAGGCCGAGCAAGGGCCGGGTATCGATGCTTCCGCCTCGATTGCAAGCTCCGCGGTCATTGGCGATGGTGTGGCCATAGGCCCTCACGCGGTGATTCGAGCGGGTGCGAGCATCGGTGAGAACACGGTCATTGGCCCTGGCGCAGTGATCGGTGAAGAATCGGCGATTGGGTCGAACACGACCATCCACGCTAATGTGGTGGTGTATCGAAGAAGTCGAATTGGCGACGAATGCATCATTCATGCGAATGCGGTGATTGGTGCCGATGGGTTTGGTTATGAATTCGACCCAGAGGTGGCCGCTCTTGTAAAGATCCCCCAGATTTACGGCGTCGATATAGGTGATCGCGTCGAGATTGGTGCAGGCTCCACCATTGATCGTGGCGCACTGAAAAACACGATCATTGAAGAAGGGGTCAAAATAGATAATCAGGTGCAGGTCGGGCACGGGTCAAAAGTGGGCGCGCACACGGTGATTTCTGGTTGTACAGCCATTGCCGGTAGTACAACGATCGGTCGATATTGCATGATTGGGGGTGCCGTAGGCATCATCGATAACATCACGATCGCTGACCAAGTTCAGATCACCGCGATGACCTTGGTTTCCAAGTCGATTGATCAACCGGGTCGCTACAGTTCGGGCACAGGGTTGATGGAGAGCACGCTGTGGAAAAAGAACGCCGCGGTTTTTAAGCGGTTGGAAAGTCTGTATCGAGGCCTCAGGAAATCATCCTGAGTCCGTGGTGCTAGCCTGAATTGGGCCGCTAAGGAAAAAAGATGTTGGACGTTCAAGAGATTTGGAAGTTGTTACCTCATCGTTACCCTTTTTTATTGGTCGATCGAGTCTTGGAAATGCCTTCCGACCAGAAAATTATTGCCATCAAAAACGTGACCATAAACGAGCCCATGTTCACTGGACATTTTCCGGAAACACCGGTTTTTCCAGGCGTTTTACTTGTTGAGGCACTGGCTCAGGCGGCAGGTATTCTGGCGTTCCATACCCGCAAACGTTCGATCAATGACGGATACATCTACTACCTCGCCGGGACAGATCGGACTAAATTCAAACGCAGCGTTGTGCCTGGCGATCAGGTTCGGCTTGAGGTCGAAATTTTGAATTTGCGCAGTCACTGGATGAAAGCTGAGGGGAAAGCCTACGTGGGTGATCAACTCGCTTGTTCTACGCTTCTGACGTGTGCTGAGCAGCAATCCAACCGCTGATGTGGCGGAGAATGTGCTTTGAATTTTGTCCTGGTTGCAGGTGAAGCCTCGGGCGACCAGTTAGGCGCTGCACTCATCAACGCATTAAAAGCACGATTTAGCGATGCTCGGTTCTTAGGGGTAGGTGGCCCGGCTATGTGCGAAGCAGGGCTTGAGCCCTGGTTTGGTATTGAGTCATTTTCAGTCAACGGGTTTGTTGAACCGCTTCTGAAACTCCCAGCCTTAGTTCTCAAACTCTGGCAACTCAAAAAGCGAACGCTTGAAGCAGACCCCGTCTGTTTTATCGGCATCGACTTTAACGTCTTCAATCTACTTCTTGAGGGTCAATTAAAACGCGCGGGTGTGAAAACGGTTCACTACGTGTCACCCAGCGTTTGGGCCTGGCGTCAGGGTCGAATTCATCGCATCAAACGAAACGTTGATCTGATGTTGTGTCTGTTCCCTTTCGAGACAGAAATCTACCAGCGTTACGGGATTAACGTGACTTGCGTTGGGCATCCCAAAGCCCGCCTTCTGCAACAGTTCGAAGTACAAGAGGACTTGGCGCCTACCCGAGGCCCCGAACTTCACCTCGCGTGTCTGCCCGGGAGTCGGCGATCAGAGGTTGCGATGATGATGCCCCTCTATGGTGAGGTGGTGTCCTGTTTGGCGAACCAAGGTTATTCGGTGAAGGTGTCGATACCAGCGGCCAACGCACGTCTTGCCAGCGAAATTGAGCGCTGGCTTTCGGCTGCGTTCAAAGAGTCTGAGGTGTTGCTCAGTGTCGGCAATGCTGAGGCGGTCATGATCGAAGCTGATTGTGTATTGGTTAACGCGGGGACGGCGGCGCTTGAAGCCATGTTGCTGGATAAGCCGATGGTGGTCGTCTATCGAGTGGGATGGTGGACTTATCAAATTGTCAGATCATTGGTGAGGCTCGAGCGATTCTCGTTACCGAATATATTGAGTGGACACGCCTTGGTAGAAGAGTTCATTCAGGATGCGGCAAGGCCTCAACCAATCGCAGATGCCATTGTGCGTTCGCTCAATGAGGACGCACATAAAGCGCGTCTCAAGACCTTTCGCCTCATTCGTGAGCAATTGGCCCGTCCTCTCGATAGGCATGCGGTCCCGGCAATAACGGCCCTGATTGAAGACAGGTCGGCATAACCCCGATGTGGGCTGGCGTTGATGAGGTCGGGCGAGGACCCTTAATTGGGTCGGTGGTGGCTGCAGCAGTGGTGTTACCTCAAAGACACGGCATCGGGGGTCTTCGAGATTCCAAGAAATTGTCTGAATCTCGACGCGAACGGATCGCGAGTGTCATCGAACGTGAAGCGCTCGCGTTTTCTCTTGCGGAAGCCTCTGCCAGTGAGGTCGACCAACTGAATATTAACCAAGCTACCTTGCTTGCGATGCGGCGGGCCGTAGAAAGACTTTCGTTGAAGCCTTGGGGTCTACTGGTAGATGGCCGTCATGTCCCAGCAACCCGCATCCGAGTGGGCATTGCGATGGTAAAAGGCGACGATCGAGTGGATGCCATCAAGGCGGCGTCCATCCTTGCGAAGGTGCATCGAGATCGCCAGATGGTGGCCTTGCATGACCAGTATCCAGAGTATGGGTTCGCTCAACATAAAGGCTATCCCACCCCAGCGCATCTCGCAGCGCTGAAGCAATTTGGGCTATTGGCAGAGCATCGAAAATCCTTCGGACCTTGCCGAAACTTGACCGGCGACTGATCGCTTCAGCAGTGTGTTAGCATCTGCGGCGGCACAGGCGTAAACAGCGGCCCTTTTTCAGGAGAGAAGACATGGCAGATATACAGCGAATCGATTGCGGCCCGAGGATGAGTCAGGCGGTTTGCTATGGCGGTTTGATTCACACCGCCGGTCAAGTGGCGATGCAGGTGGCAGACGGTGATATCAAAGCGCAGACCCAAGCAGTTCTCGACGCGATTGACGCATTGCTTGCAGCTGCGGGGACCGATAAGTCGAAATTACTGACAGCGCAAATTTGGTTGAAGTCAATGAGTGATTTCGCAGCGATGAATGAAGTCTGGGATGCCTGGGTGCTGCAAGGGTCAACCCCAACTCGGGCATGCGTTGAGTCCAATCTCGCGCTTGACTCGCTGAAAGTTGAAATTGCAGTGACCGCGGCGCTCTGATCTGGCGCCACGTTTCACTGATGAAAGACGAAGCAAGGAGTGACTGTTGTGTCCCAGCTTGATCAATTGATTGTCGAACAAATTCAAATCGGCCCCATGCAGAATTTCGCTTATTTGATAGGCGATAAGGCGACGAGGGAAGTGGTGGTGATTGACCCTGCTTGGGACATAGAGGGCTTATTGAATTTTGTCGATGAGCGGGACTACATCTTGAAAGGTGCGCTGGTAACCCACTATCACCCAGATCATTGTGGGGGAAGCTTTGGCCATAACGTGGTGGAGGGTGTCGCAGCCCTCCTTGAGCGTCACGCGCTGCCGATTTATGCCAATGAGCACGAAGTCGCTGGTGTGCAGAAGGTGACAGGGGTGTCTAAAACAGACCTTAAGTCCGTTTCATCTGGCGACAAATTGACGGTCGGGGATATTGATATTGAGTTCTTGCACACGCCGGGTCACACGCCTGGATCGCAATGTTTTCGGGTCAAGCATACGTTGATCTCGGGTGATACCCTGTTCATCGATGGCTGTGGTCGGGTCGATCTGCCCGGATCGAACTCAGAAGATATGTTTAACAGTCTGCGTAAGCTCGCGGAATTGCCCGATGAGACCATTCTCTTGCCAGGGCATAATTACAGCGCAGTGGCCCACGCGACGATGGGTGACACCAAACGAACCAACGCCTATATGAGGATCAATAACCTCGAGAGTTGGAAGATGATGATGGGCGGTTAAAGAATGCGCTTCTAAAATTGCGCATTCCCGGGTGTTCGAGGAAAAGGGATGACATCCCGAATGTTATCCATACCCGTGACGTAGGCGAGCAAACGCTCGAAGCCTAACCCAAACCCAGCATGAGGCACGGTTCCGTAGCGGCGCAGGTCCAGATACCACCACAAGTGTTCGCGCATCGCGTCATCCATTCTGGACTCGAGCATATCCAGTCGTTCCTCACGTTGGCTACCACCAATAATTTCACCAATACCCGGTGCGAGTACATCCATTGCCGCGACTGTCCGCTCATCGTCATTGAGGCGCATGTAAAATGCTTTGATGTCTCTTGGGTAATTCATCAGGATGACTGGCCGTCCCACATGTTGTTCCGCAAGATAGCGCTCATGCTCGCTTTGAAGGTCGCGCCCCCAAGCCACAGGGAAATCAAAAGTCTGACCGGAATGCTCTAATATCTTGATCGCGTCAGAGTATTCCATTCGCTCAAAGGCACTGTTTGCCACTTGCTCGAGTCGACCTATGACGCTTGAATCTATGCGTTCGTTGAAAAAAGCCAGATCCCTCTGACATTGATCCAGCACATGCTTGGCCAAATGACGCAGCAGGCCTTCCGCGAGGTCGGCATTGTCGTTGAGGTCGGCAAAAGCGATTTCCGGTTCCACCATCCAAAATTCGGCCAAGTGCCTGGACGTATTTGAGTTTTCTGCACGAAATGTGGGACCAAAGGTGTAAACCTTAGACATTGCCAAGCAGTAGGATTCCACATTGAGTTGCCCAGAGACTGTTAAGAAGGTTTCTTGGCCGAAGAAATCACTGGCGTAATCCTGGTCATTTGGCCGATTGAGGAGATCGAGGGTGCTGACTCTGAACAATTCTCCAGCACCTTCACAATCACTGCCAGTGATCAAGGGCGTATTGACCCATTGGAAATCGCGATCGAAAAAATACTGATGAATGGCCTGAGCGAGCACGGTGCGCACGCGAGTGATGGCGCCAAACGTATTGGTTCGTGGTCTTAAATGCGCGACCGATCGAAGATATTCGAAACTGTGGCGCTTTTTTGCAATCGGGTAGGTTTCGGGATCCTCGATGGTGCCCAGGACTTCAATCGATGTTGCTTGGATCTCAACCGATTGTCCTTTTCCTTGGGAGGCTACGAGTTGGCCGGTAACCCTAACAGAGCATCCGGTCGTCAGCGGCAGGATCTCACCCGTGTAATTGGTCAGATGCTGGTCAGCGATGACCTGAATGGAATCAAAGTGTGAGCCATCATTGATCTCCACAAACGAAAATCCCGCCTTGGAGTCGCGTTTGGTGCGAACCCAGCCAGTGATCTCAATGTCAGTCCCGAGCAGCTCGGTGTGATCAGTCAGTAATGTTTTGATGACGGTCATAACATCGTCCTTAAGCCACATTGAGTCCCGGCGCTCAGGTTAGGCGCTTCTCGGCGGGACTGCTCATTAGGAATCCAGTCCATGCGTTTGCGCTGCGCTGGCTCTGATGAGTCTTTTGTCGATTTTACCTGATGCAATCCTCAGAAGCGGTTCCGTCGTCATGATGAAATAACGCGGAATCTTGAATTTGGCCAGATGGCCTATGAGAAAAGTGCGAAGGTCGTCTTCGCTGATTGCGCGCTGAGTGTAGAGTGTGGCACCGACTTCTTCCCCGAGCCGCGCATCAGGTAGCGCGTAAACCGAAGCTTCAAGCACGTCAGGATGCATAAGGAGAGCGGCTTCAACTTCAGCACAACCGATATTCTCGCCCCCTCGAATGACCAGGTCTTTCATTCTATCGACGATGTATAGATACCCCTCGTCGTCGAGATAAGCGATATCACCGGTCTTCAACCAATCACCTGAAAAAGATTCAGCGTTGGCGTCGGGGCGGTTCCAGTAATTAATGATGACGCTTGCGCCGCGGACCCAAAGCTCTCCTGGAGTCTTGGGGGACAGTGTTTGTCCATGTTCTCCCACGATTTTTAGGTCCAAGACCGCAGAGGCTCGACCTGAGCTCTCGGGGCGAGCGAGGTAATCTTCCCCGCCAATGCCAGTCCCGATCGCGTTGGTTTCCGTCATGCCCCAGCCAGTGCTGGGTAACGCAGCTTTAAAGGTTTTTTGAATCGAACGAACCTGGGCAGGCGCTCGAGGGGCACCGCCGCCGCCAACGGAAACCAGGGAGCTTAGGTCAATACCCACTTGCTGCGCGTATTGGATCAAATCACCTGTCATCGCTGCAGGCGCAACGAATGACGTAATGTTCTCCCGTTCGATGAGGCGAGCCGCATCGGCAGGGTCCCATCGGTACATCGAAACGAGCTTACGCTGTGCTCGATAGGATTGAAGATACACCGCGTTTGAACCGGTTGTGTGAAACAAAGGCACGGCAAGCAAGGTTCCCGGTTGATGTTGAGGCGGCTCTGGCGCAACGCCCATTTCGAGTTGCCTTGCGGCGAGGTCAAGCTCCCATGAAAAGAGTGCGCTAATGATGTTTCTGTGGCTGGACACGGCGCCCTTGGGAAACCCCGTGGATCCAGAGGTGAAAAAGATGGTTGCAGGGTCATCTGGCCCCACGTCTGCGGCGGGCATTGACTGGCCCGTAAAATCTTCGAGTAAACCTTCGAAATGAACTGTGTTTGCGTGATTCGATTGAGATCGAACGGCAATACACTGAACACCCGGTAAATGCGCCTCGTGAATTCGAGCAACGCGCTCGTCATCCGCAATGACCCACGTTACGCCTGCGTGAGAGAGGCCATAAGCGATTTCCTCGCTCTGCCAAAGCGCGTTGAGCGCGACGGCCACTGCACCGATGGACGTGATCGCGGTATAGGCCACCACCCACTCCGGGTAGTTGCGCATGGCAATCCCCACTCGGTCCCCCGGGACAACGCCACACCGATCAATGAGCGCATGGGACAGCGCGGCGCTTTTTAGGTACATCGACCGGAAAGTTTCGCGCGAATCCTCATAAATCATAAAAGGTAAATCGCTCAGTGTGCTCTCGAATAAGGCGTGGAGGTTGGTGGGTGCGTTGACGAAAAAGCGACTGGGTCGACCATTGACCACGCCCTCAGCGAGTTCATAGGGCTCGCCGGGCGCTGTCAATTGGGCCAGACACTGGGCTCTGGTTGGGTTTGCCATGCGGAATCTCTTAGAAGTTGACTAAGGTCTCTTGCAACGGATGATCAGTCTTGACCTAGGCTGCAAGCGGCGCGGTCATCGACTGAAGCCATGCTTTTTCTTCTCCTTGAAGCTTGCCACCGATTTGCTCTCGAACTTGAGCGTGATAATCGTCGATCCACTGCTTCTCTGTCTCACTCAACAGCGAAACCAAGATTAATCGACGATCGAAGGGTGCGAGCGTCAGGGGCTCGAAGGCGAGCATTGGCGTATCGGTCTCAACCACCACGAGCAGGTTCTCGCATCGGATGCCGTAAGCTCCCGCCTCGTAGTAGCCCGGCTCATTGGAGACCACCATCCCGGGTCTCAGGGCGGCTGTTGGCCCGGGGGTTTTGCCAATTCGTTGCGGCCCCTCATGAACCGACAAGTAACACCCGACGCCATGGCCCGTGCCGTGGTCGTAATCTTTTCCGATCTCCCAAAGGAATTGGCGCGCCAAGACATCGAGCTGGTTGCCCGCTGTCCCGCGCGGAAACCGAGCACTTGAAAGTGCGATATGTCCTTTAAGAACGCGTGTGAACATCTCCTTCTGACGATCGCTTGGTTCGCCAATTGCGATGGTTCTGGTGACGTCGGTGGTCCCATCAAGGTACTGACCGCCGCTGTCCACTAGATAAACGGAATTCAAAATCAGGGGCGAGGGTACGCCGTTCGTGTGCGAATAGTGCGCCATGGCTGCGTTTGGGCCGGCTGCAGAAATGGTTGAAAAACTCAGGTCTTTGAGCTCGGGGAGTTCTCGGCGAAAAGCCTCTAAACGATCGGACACCGAGCCTTCATCGTGCGCCTGACCGCTTGCGACTTCACCATCAAGCCAGGCCAGA
>JALRJG010000110.1 GCA_023261215.1 Pseudomonadales bacterium
GGCATTCTAACACAAAGACCTGCGATAGGGCGGCAAGCACAGCGTTTTAGCACCCAAAAAAAACGAGGCCGGAGCCTCGCTTTTCTTATCGTTTGGAGTATTGCGGCCGTTTTCTCGCTTTCCGCAAACCCACCTTTTTCCGCTCGACCGATCGGGCGTCACGCTTCACGTATCCGGCTTCTCGAAGGGGCGCCCTCAAGTTGTCGTCATACTCAAGGAGCGCTCGCGTAATCCCGTGCCGAATTGCACCGGCCTGGCCAAACCCGCCGCCGCCTTTGACGGTCACTCTGACATCAAACTTGCCGGCTAAGTCGACCAGTTCAAGAGGCTGCCTCACAACCATCCGCGCTGTTTCACGACCAAAATACTCATCCAGGGGGCGGTCATTAACCACTATTGAGCCTTCGCCCGAAGTCAGAAACACACGTGCCTTTGAACTTTTCCTTCGACCCGTTCCGTAAAATTGATTCATTATTTTTTCCTTTCCAGCTTGCCTCTTAGGCTCACTTTTACAACCTGCTTTAACCCTTCCTAAAGCAAACGCCTCCAGGGCTTCTTTCTATTGGTGACCTATTGGTGACCTATTGGTGATCTATTGGTGGTCTCTTAAATCCTACGTCTAGTCATCTGCGTAGGCGCCGGGTTTCAGCAACGTGCCCAACAACCACCCAATCAAAACGCGTCTTTCTCTTTCCTGTCCCTAGCCGACTCGTTGCCTAACCATCAGGCGGACGAGCTTATACGGCGACTGATTAACCAAATTATAGTGCCAGAGCAATCGGCTGCTGTGCCTCATGCGGATGCTCGCTCCCCGCGTAGATCTTCAACTTTGCCAACATGGCTCGACTCAGCTTGTTCTTCGGCATCATCCCTTTCACAGCGGCTTCAATAATCCTTTCAGGCGCTTTGTCGACCAGTTTCTCAAAGGAAATGGACTTGATACCGCCGGGACACCCTGTGTGGTGATAATACATTTTGTCCTGGGCTTTACGGCCGGTGACTTTGACTTTCTCGGCATTGATCACCACCACATAATCCCCGGTGTCTACATGAGGGGTGAACGATGCTTTGTGCTTACCGCGCAACCGATTCGCAATCTCGGTGCTCAAGCGACCCAGCGTTTGCCCTTCAGCGTCTACGACATACCATTGCCGAGTGACTTCTTCTTTTTTTGCGCTCACGGTTCTCATGATCATTTCCTAGCAGGCAGGCAAATGAACCCTGTCTCATTTGCCTGACGTTTCATTAGATTCTTCTTTTCTCAGCTAACATCTACCCAATGTATCTTGGGCTGCGCTACGCCTGACGTGGATCATCAGGTGAAAAACGCGCACCCTCGACGGCCGAGATTTTCGGAGGGCGAATATTACTCAACGATGAGGTACGAAGCAACCGCCTAAAAGCCTGTAAATGACCCAATCAACTGAGATGCGGTGACTGAAAATATTCGTGTGATTGCATTTCCTGCAAACGGCTGGCTGTTCTTTCAAACTCAAATGTTAACCGCTTGCCTCGATACAAATCCAAGATCCCAACCTGGGCTGAAAGAACCAGGTTGACGCGACGGTCATAAAACTCATCAACCAGGCTCACAAATCGACGAGCCTCATTGTCCAATTTGCTGTTCAATTCCGGCACGCCCGACACAAAGACCGTCGCGTACTCTCCTGCTATTTCAATATAGTCAGACGGACTTCGAGGACCACCACAAATCGCATCAAAATCAAACCAAATCAGATGCTGAGATACTTTCCGCACTGGAAGATGACGACCGTTGATTTCAACAAGGCCGGACTGATCGGTGCCTGTGGGATCGCTCAAACGCTGCCAAATCTCTAGAAGTGATGCTTCAGCGGCATCATTTAACGGAAAGTGAAATAACTTCGCTTGACCCAATGCACGGAGGCGATAATCCGAATCGTGGTCCAGATTGATGACCTTATTCACACGTTCGAGCAAATCAATGGCGGGTAGAAATTTGCTTCGCTGCAGGCCATCCCGATACAGCAGCGAAGGTGGCACATTGGACGTCGCAATCAACGTGACACCCTCAGCTTCAAGCGCATGCAGGAGGCCCGATAGGAGCATGGCATCGGTGATATCTGAAACAAAAAACTCATCAAAGCACAGGACTTTTGCCTCTTGAGCAAAGCGCTTAGCCACCTGTTGAAGCGGATTGGGTGTTCCCTGGAGTTCAGTCAATGCTTTGTGAACCGATTGCATAAATCGATAAAAATGAATTCGCGTTTTATCTGGTCGAGCTAACGCCTCATAGAACAGGTCCATCAGGTAGGTCTTCCCCCGACCAACACTACCCCAAATGTACACGCCCTTGATGCCCGGCCTTTTTTTCGCTCTGAACCATAGACGCCTCCCCGCCCCTTCGTAACGCTCGTCGAGCGCATAGCGCAATTGATCCAGATGCTGAATCACGCCCAGTTGCGCCTGATCCTCGCTGACGAGGCCAGATTCGCAGTGCGCTCGATACGTTTCTAAGATAATGTCTGACACGTTATAACCTTACGACGTCTATGGGTCTCAAAGGCTTCAATTTGATCGGTTCGACTTCACCGGCGCCTTCGACTCGAGGGGACTCCCGGCGGCCGTAACCCTATTCCGCCCTAACCCAAACGCGTCTCAACCTTTAATTAAGCCATCAGTACCTATATGCGCGCTTACAACTTTTAACTCAGTCAAAACACCCAGCTGGACCGATATTTCATGGGCTGCGTTGCGCTTCAGCTCGAGTTCCAAGTGCGAAACCTCGCCTGCCCGTGAGAATTTCAAAAACACAGAATCTTTATCGCGGGACCAACGACCGATTAACCTTCAAATCGCCTTGAGGCTGAGGCGGCATGCATATCGAGACCCTCGGCTTCGGCCAGCAAGGCAGCAGATTTCGCCAGCGGAATCACACCGCGAGGATGACAACGAATCACAGATTGTCGTGTGACAAAATCGTAGGTCCCGAGTGCTGAGGCAAATCGAGCGGTCCCCGAAGTAGGCAAAACATGGCTGGGCCCTGCGGAATAGTCACCCACAACTTCTGGCGAGTGCTCACCGATGAAAACCGCACCTGCCCTCAGGTCGTATGCCAGCAACGCCTCTGGATCGGCTACCGACAATTCTAAATGCTCCGGCGCAATCCGGTTGATGATTTGAACCACACCCACCAAATCTTTGGCGAGCAACAAAAGCCCTCGATTCTCGATTGATACGGACGCAATGGCGTGTCGCCGACTTGCGGCGAGCCTAGGCGCTAACTGCTTCTCGATCTCTGCCAGGACAGCGGCGTCCGTCGAGACCACGATCGCTTGAGCAAGTTCATCGTGCTCTGCCTGGGCCAAAAGATCGTCGATCACCCAGTCTATCCGCGCGCTTGAATCTGCGACCACAAGGACCTCTGAAGGTCCTGCGACCATATCTATACCCACATCACCAAATACCCGACGTTTGGCAGTGGCGACGTATAAGTTGCCTGGTCCGCAGATTTTATCGACTCTCTCGATGGATTCGGTTCCGTAAGCAAGCGCAGCAATGGCTTGAGCACCCCCCATGGTATAAAGCTCATCTACGCCAGCGTGATAAGCCGCTGCCAAAAGCACCGGATCGATGGTTTCGCGTACGGCAGGAACGGCGAGAACAACATTGGGAACACCGGCCACCTTGGCCGGAATCGCCGTCATCAAAATGGTCGAAGGATAAGTCGCTTTACCCCCGGGCGCATAAACCCCAACCCTGGACATCGGCCGAATGCGCTGTCCAAGAACATTGCCCAGTTCATCTTCATACTGCCAGTCTGAAGCCTGTTCCTGATGCTGTCGCTCGTGGTAACCCCTGATTCTTGCGGCTGAATGGGCGAGTGCCTCATTTAGGTCAGGGGGTATGGCGTCTAGCGCGGAGGCCAGCTCCCGGCCATCCAGTCGAAGATCACGCACAGATTGACATGGGATTTGATCAAATTGGTTTACGTAAGCGCATAGCGCGCGATCGCCCCTCGCCTTCACGCCCTCAAGGATATCTGTAACGGTCAGATCGACCGACTTACTCATTGCAAGATCAATGGTCAAAGCCGCCGAGAGGTCATGTTCGAAGTTAGGATCTTGTTGATCGAGCCTTTTCATCCAGACGCTCCATCTCTACGAGCAACACTCGACTCAATGGCTTTGACCAGATCACTGATCACGCTATGCTTTGTCTTGTATGACGATTTGTTAACGATCAATCGCGCTGAAATGTCTTCAACGAGATCCTTTGGCTCAAGGCCGTTGGCAACCAACGTGTTCCCCGTCTCCACAATATCGATGATGCGATCGGACAATCCCATGACGGGCGCAAGCTCCATGGCGCCAGACAATTTGATGATATCCGCCTGAACGCCCAGCGCGGCATAGTACCGCTTAGCCGTCTCAACGAACTTTGTCGCCACCCGGATTCGCCTGGGTAATGGCCCCTCGTCAACGAGTCCAGCGACCATCAAGCGGCAACGTGCCAATCCCAGGTCCAGGAGTTCGTAATAATCCTGGCCGGGAAACTCGAGCAGCGAGTCCTTACCCAGGAGACCCACATCAGCGATCCCATGCTCGACATAGGTCGCGACATCTCCGCCTCTCAACACCAAAAGAGACACATCCGATCTTGAAGTGGGAAACACGAGTTTTCTTGAGCTCTCTGGTGACTCGGACGGAGCAATGCCGGCCTCTCTTAGCACCTTGAGCAGGGCAGTCAGGGGGCGCCCTTTATTGAGCGCTACCACCAACTGATTGGCGTTCTTTCTCGTCATGGATTTACACTCGCCTCACCGTCGCCCCCAAAGAGGTCAATTTCTCTTCCAACTTCTCATACCCTCGATCCAGATGGTAAATCCGATCAATGACGGTCGTGCCCTCGGCTGCAAGTCCGGCAATCACGAGACAGGCTGACGCTCTAAGGTCAGTCGCCATCACGGGCGCGCCCATCAATTTCTCGACACCCACCACGCTTGCTTTTGAATTGTTTTTCGCAAGTCTTATGTCCGCGCCCATCCTGGCCAATTCCTGCACATGCATGAACCGATTTTCAAAAATCGTTTCTCCGATCTCTGATGTTCCTCGTGCCAGACTATTCACAACCATCATTTGAGCCAGAAGATCTGTGGGAAACCCCGGAAACGGAGCCGTCTCAAAACTTTGCGCTGTGAGCGTGCGCCCCTCAGCCGATACCGTTATCGAGTCTGCGCCACACTCAAGCTCGGCCCCTGTTGCACGCATAAGGTCGACAACGCTCGCAAGGTGCTCTCTTTTGATTTGCTCAACAGTCACCCTTCCCCCCGTTGCCATCCCCGCCATTAAATAAGTGGCTGCCTCGATGCGATCGGACATCACCCTATACGTCAGGGGGGTTAGCTGGGCTACGCCCTCAACCTCGATAAAGGGCGTCCCGGCACCCTGAATTTTAGCGCCTGCGTCATTCAGAAATTGGGCCAGATCAACGATTTCTGGTTCACACGCGCATCGTTCGAGACGAGTGGTTCCCCTCGCCAAAACAGAAGCCATCAGCACATGCTCCGTCGCGCCCACGCTTGGAAAATCAAACGCAAAAACGGCGCCTGTTAGTCCATGGGGCGCGGTCGCCGACACGTAACCTGCTTTGATTTCTAGCTGCGCACCCAGCGCCCCGAGACCCAAAAGATGTTGGTCCACCGGTCGAGTCCCGATCGCACATCCTCCTGGAAGGG
>JALRJG010000111.1 GCA_023261215.1 Pseudomonadales bacterium
CTGGCCCGATGCCTGAGTGCTGAAGAATTTGGGGTGACGCGACTGACCCAGCGGCGAGGATCACCTCCCTTCGAGCCTGAATGAGTTTCGGTGCGTCGCCTTTTTCGCCCATCCAGACGCCACTCACGCGGTAACCCTCCGGCGAATGCTCACCTTCCAAGCGATGGACTTGCGCATGGGTGATCACGGTGAGGTTGGGACGATGGGTGACAGGTCTCAAAAAGGCCTTGCTGGCGCTCCAGCGCACGCCCTTTCTCTGATTCATTTGGAAATAAGCGCATCCAAAGTTATCGCCACGATTGAATTCTTGAATGCTCGGGATGCCGCACTCGGCGGCCGCAGCTTGCCAAGCGTCTAAAATCTCCCAGCTCACTCGACGTTCTTCCACCCGAAGCTCACCATCGCCCCCATGAAATTCGTCCGCGCCGTGCTGGTAGCGCTCCATTTGCTTGAAAACGGGAAGCACCTCATCCCAGCTCCAGCCCACATTGCCTAGCTGAGCCCATTGGTCAAAGTCGCTTTGTTGCCCGCGCATATAAATCATGGCGTTGATAGATGACGAGCCTCCAAGCCCTTTGCCTCGGGCGTAACCAATTTGCCGACCATTGAGTCCGGCTTCCGGCTCAGTCATGAGGCACCAGTCGGTGCGTGGATTGTTGATGGTGTAGAGATAGCCGACGGGGATGTCGATCCAGAAATAATCGTCGACGCCACCGGCCTCGAGCAGCAGCACATTAAAATGAGGGTTAGCGGACAAACGGTTAGCCAGGACGCAACCTGCGCTACCTGCCCCGACGATGACGAAATCAAATGGTTCCATGAAAGACAGTCTGGCTAATGAGTTGAACAGGGTGTGCGTTTTTGGCTCTTTGGTGAATCTGCACCTGAAATCGGACCACGAACAGAGGTTCGGTCGGTCAAGGCTCGAGACTCAACCAGAGGCCATCATAGAGAAGTTGTCCAAAGGTGGGAATTCAATTAGCGTGCAGAGAACAGCTCAGCGGTACGATCGTATTCCGGGTGAGCAGTTGAACGGATCTTAATGGGCAGTCTAAGGAATGATACTCGCCCCCAGAAGAAGGCTCTGTGGACTGGTGCAGGCGACTCAGCGTTTGGTGGGGGCGCGCCCGGCGTTGTGTCAGTTAAGCGCCTCTCTTGGACCGAGTGTCAGGCCCTCGACGGCCCAGTTCACACCGTGCCGTGTGTTGAAGAACAAAGCTGAACAGGGCTTTGGAGGGTAATCAGTGCCCCGAGAAAATCATCAAGAATAGAGGAGCCAACCATGATTCAAGGCTACGAGAGTATTGCGTTTAACACGGCACCCGATTCAGAAAATCAGATTCATAGCGACGATATGGCTCAGCGATTTGGTTTTCAGGGTGGCTTAGTGCCCGGTGTGACGGTGTCAGCCTATCTTATTCAACCGGCGGTGGAAGCTTGGGGAGACGCCTTCTATCATCAAGGCTCTGCGCACGTTCAAATCCGCAAACCCACCTATCACGACGAACCGTTTCGGGTGGCGGTCACGGCCTCTAGCGACAGTCAGTTTGAGTCCCAGTTGCTGAATGCTAAAGGCACAATCAATGGCGTTGCCAAAGTCACGCTCGATGACAAAGAGACCAGTCTCGGTCTGCCCGTCTTTCGTGACGACCCGCTCATGCCCGAAGGCTATCGGGGGGCTCCGGCGAGCGAAGCACGCTTCCAGCACCTCAAAGATGAGGGTTGCCTTGCTCAAGAATTCCATTTCGATGCTTCGAACCCGCGCACGTGGTATTTCAAATCGGCTGACATGATGCCCGAGCTTCATCAAGTGACTGACAAGGGCGCCCGTGCTTTCGCGCATGCGTCGTTTATCTTGGGCTGTGGCAACTGGATCTTCGCCAACAACGCGTTTATGAACCCTTGGGTTCATATGGAAACACGGCATCAGCATTTTGCGCCGATTCTCGATGGCGATACGGTGCGCGTTGAGATGCGCGTTGTGGACTGGTTTGAGCGAAAAGGTCATGCCTTCGCGGACGTTGATGTATCGCTCTTCGATGCAAAGACGCATGCCCCGCGCGTATCGATCCATCAGCGAGCGATTTATCGACTGCGTGGTAGCTAAGCCGTGATCGCCGGGCACGCAGTCGAACCGGCGATGACCTGGACGTTTTTGGGGCTTTGCTAGGGAAGCTTGAGCCTGGGGTCGATTGCTTGCTTTGACCTGTGCTAACTTCGGAGTTCAATGCGACCGCGGGCGGAGCTTAAGCATCATGGCCATTCAAGATATCTTTGCGCACACCACTCAACTCAAAGCGGAGATCGAAAATCTCAGTGTGGATCAATTAAAAGAAGAGCAATCACAGAATGCGGAATTGCTCTTGTTGGACATTCGGGAAATCCAGGAAGTGATCGATCTTGGCACGATCCCCGGCGCCATTCATTGTCCCCGAGGCATGCTCGAATTTTGGGCGAGTCCCGCAAGTCCTTACTACCGAGACTATTTCAAAGAAGCGAGGCGCACCGTGGTGTTCTGTGCCGGTGGCGGCCGTAGCGTGCTGGCGGTCAAATCTCTCGAAGCCATGGGGTTTGATAACGTCGCACACTTAGAGGCCGGTTTTGGTGGTTGGCAGAAGGCGGGCGAGACCGTTGAGGACGTGAGTCAAACCAGTCGCTGGATGCGTCGGCCCATTGAGAAGTAGCCGTTGAGCAGTCCTCAAGTGCTGATTGGAGGTGCGAGCGAACTCCGTCGCCTCGTGATGGAGACCGACCCCCCTGAGATCAAACGTCAGACTTCAATTGATTGGCGCGGGCAATGGTCGTGAGCCAACTCGATCCGCAGCTGACACATATGTTTAAGGGTACTCGGCGAATCGCGGTCTTGGGATTGTCCCCGGACCCGGCCAAAGCCAGCTACGGTGTTGCACTTTATCTGCGTGAGTTTTACGAGATCGTTCCGGTTAACCCCAACTACGATGAGATCCTGGGCTTGGCGTGCTACCCAAGTGTGGCATCCATTCCTGAGCCGGTGGACATGGTGGATGTCTTTCAGCGAAGTGAACGGGTGATTGACTTCATTGACGATGCGCTGGCTTCAAAAGCACCTTTTTTCTGGATGCAGCTCGGTATTCGCAATCGAGCCGCGCGTGAGCGCTTAGAAGCCGAGGGTGTCCAGGTGGTCGAGGATTTGTGTACAAAGGTCGAGCATGCTCGGCTTCGGCGCCAAGGCGCCTTGGCCTGAGCTGGATCGCTGATGACGATGTGACAGTTGTCAGTTAAACGGAAGGGGGTTCCAAAGGCGGCTGACGCTTGGCGGTGACCTCGCGAGATTGCCGATGAATCCTTATCTGTATCAGGTGGCCGGCGCATTAGAAGATCCTGAGGCCACGGCGCATTTCTACGACAAGGTGTTGGGCTGTCCGATCCTTGGGCGCTTTGATCCGCCTGGGCTGCTCTTCGTGGGCCTTGGTACTTCTCGCCTGATGTTGCAGAGCGGCGCCTCGCCCGCCACGCTTTACGTCTGGCCCGCCGCATTCGATTTGACCATTGCCGATCTTGAGCGCGCCGGGGTTGCCCTCGAGCAAAGGCCACAGCCGGTGTTTGAAGATGCCTCTGGGCAGTTTGGGCCCCCTGGTGAGACAGAGTGGATGGCATTCTGCCGGGATCCGAGTGGCAACTTGGTGGGGCTCGTGACGCGTCGACCGAGTGAAATAGCCTAATTGCTGTGAACTCGCTAGGCCCCGTTTATCATCCAAAGGCGCTTGCTCTGGTCCGGTCCATTTTCTTATCAATCCTCATCGAGGCGCCTGGGCCGATAGAGACCGGGTAGGCGCCTGTTGTTCGAAGAGTGATGGGCTCGACCTTGTCAGTAGGGTGACCACAGATTGAAGGGATGGGCTCTCGGTTCTATGCTGTAGCGAAACCCTCGATAGGAGGCGCCAAATGACCTTGCCTTACGCGTTCACGCCGGAGGGCGTGAACGAAGCGCGATCGACAGGTGAACCGCTCTTCCACACCTTTTTAAAATCCCGTGAGCCTTTTGAAGGGTTATTGAGAGATCACCCTTGGCTTAAGCCGCCGAGTACTAGAGCGCCACTCGATCTAGAAGGTGACCACTATTGGAACACCACAACAGGCGACCAACACCCCGATTGGGTTGGGGTTGACCTCCCGAAGCCCACGCAATCGCTCGCGCAGATGCGCTCAGATTTCGATGTCTGGGGGTACACCCTCGTTGAGGAGGGTTTATCGCCATTGCAGTGCAAGAAGTTCCTCAGCCGCCTATTGGCGCAGGCCGAAGCAGAAGCGGCCATTGGTATCGATCTGAAAACGCCTTCGGGTCAGTATGTGCCTTGCCTAATTAATAAAGGCGACTGTTTTCGTGGGGCGATTGAACACGATCCCGAGCATGTTCAGGCTGGCCCGCTCATTGAAGCCTTTCTCGATGAGCTTCTAGGCCATGGTTGGATATGTCATAGCTTTCTCGCCAACGGCGCAGATCCGGGGGGCTATCCTCAAGGGCTCCATTTAGACCAGGGTCCCCTGCTACCCTGGGTCACTGAGGTTGCGCCAGCACTCGTCAACACCATGTTTATTCCTCAAGCCGTGGACGATGAAAATGGGGGCACCTTAATCATTCCGGGCAGTCATAAACTCATCATGCGAGCGGGCAGCGCTGGCTCGATTGATTCAGTGCCCCGTCCAATCAATCTCAAAGCACCGGCTGGCACCTTGATGGTCTTTGATGGCCGGGTGATGCACGGCACCGGAGTCAATCGAACCGATCAGCGTCGCTTCGTAGCCACGATGAGCAATGTGAAATCTTGGATGCGACAACAAGAAAACTGGGTGGTGTCGACTCGGCCGGAAGTGATTCAAGCGGCATCAGCCAAGCTGCTTCATCGGATGGGCATGCAATCGCTCACTTGGGGCGCGACGGTCGAAGGTTTTGGGCTTGCTGCACGAGGGTGGGCGGGCGACCGGTTAGGCAATATTCAAAAATTCCGCGAAGCGCAGGATCGGGGCGACTATCGACGCGTCGGGATCCTTAACCCCGCCGATGCAGCGCATCTCTCAGCCTCGGATTTCACCTTGGGTGAGGTGAACGCTTGGGTTCAATCGGCTAACGCTTGAAGTTCGCTGCCTTGCGGTGAGATCTAGCTAGGGCGCAGACCAAGCGAACGCCCTTATAAGCGAGGTCCACCACGCATTTCAGCGACTGGCTAGATATCGACAGGTGCCTTATCGAGCGCTAACTGATCATGGGCTTTAAATTTGCTTGGCGAAGTTAGATGACGCCTCGAACGTTGTGGTTTCGACCACCGAAACGCGTGGATGATCCGTGTTTCTTAGATGTTCCATGTCGGGTAGGGATTCTGAGATTGCCTGGCGTATCAAGCATGCCTTGATAAGGAAACCTGAAACACCTGGATCGCCTCGAAGCGATGTTCCGTGCACGACTGGCTCTTAACTGCCGAAAGATTCGACGTGAGGTTAATCCTCTCCAAGAGACGCAAACAACGTGGGATCGGCTGACTTATAATGCGGGCTGCAGAAACTGAGGGGGCTTTATGAGACACGTGACATGGACGTTTAGCACCCTGGTGTTAGCCGGCATCCTATCGGCCAAAGCCGATACGCGGATATTCGGCGGCACCATTCACACCCTGGACGCCGCCAACCCCAATCCAGATGCCCTCTGCGTCGGAACGGATGGCC
>JALRJG010000112.1 GCA_023261215.1 Pseudomonadales bacterium
CCCTGCCAAGCTCTCTAGGAGCATCGCGATATCTGGTGCCTCGGTCCAGTCTTTGTGCGCTTGCAGGCGCCGGAATACATGAGCCGCACTTTGGTGAAACCCGCTTTGGGCACCCACTTGCGCAAAAGTCTCGCTGATTTCGTCCATCTCCCCGGCGAAGCGCCAAGCTTTGGCAGCGTTGGTGATGACTTGTTGATGTCGCGTTGTCGTGGCTTTTTCACCCCACAGCGTCTCAAGCTCAGAGCGCACGCCTAATTGCTCGGCCACGTGGAGGATTTCTGCGATGAGCGCCGTGCTACCTTTTGTCAGTGCGGCAAAGACCATCTTTAAGGACGAAGCGTCTCCGACGTGGTCCGAGACGACACGAGCATCAAAACCGCTTGATTCGAAAAGCGACGCAAAGGCCTCTGCACCTTGCCCTGCGCAGGCGATCGTCGAGGTTGATGGTCCTTGGCCGGGCCAGACAGGACCTCCGATCACGCTCGCGTCAAGGCAGCCAATGTCAGCTGCGTTCAGACGATTCGCCAACGCGATGCAGCGCATGGGCGAAATAGCGTTGGCCTCAACAAACGTCCCCCTATACTCGAGATCCAACACGAATTGGGCCACGGATTCAGCGGCATCCGGAGGACAAATACTCACGATGTAATCTGCAGATTGCCAATCGTCTTGAACCGTGGAGGCTCTCAGGCCGGCTTGATCGGCGCGTTTTGACGTTGCTTGGCCTCGCCCTTGGGGCCACCAAAGGACATCGTGATCCCCCGCGATAAGCTGCGCGCCGATAGCGGCGCCCATCGCGCCGGGGTTGAGCAAACCAATACGACTCATGGTAATAGCCCATAGGCGTTGACCGCATTCGCCCCGAGAATTCTGGCTTTGAAGGACTCGGGTTGGTTTTGAAGGGAGGTATCCAGGATATCCATGGCCTCGTCGTAGGTTAGCCGCTGAGTGAGCAAAGGCCAGGTCGAACCCCAGATCAGCCGGTCGGGGCCCCAATGCTCAAGACAATGAGTCACCCAATTGACGGCGTCACTCGCATCGAGCAAATGCTCCTCGGTATCTTCCGATTCTGAACCGCTGGATTCGGTGTGCGTTAGCGCGTCGAGATGGTCTAGCTTGAGCCAAACGTTCTCCAGTGCGTTGGCATCGATGTCATGGATGTACTGGTGGATTTCGGATTTTACCAAGGGCGAGGTGGAGTCAATCGTCGGGCATAAAATCACTCGCCCCATAGGGTGTTGGATCAAGCCAGGTACAATCGCCTGCCAATGCTCGAAGCTAAAACCAATTTCGAGCGTAAGATCGAGTGCCTGGGTGGCCTCACGGAGCGGGTTTAATACCTCAAAACGCTCATCTCCGCCTGGAAATCGCACACTGACTCCCTTAAGTTTTTTGTACGTTTGGGCCCAATGGCTCAGTTCGACGGGTGGCTCGGGGCTCGCAAAGACCAGAGCACCTAAGACCTCTGGGCTTGACTCCATCCACGCGAGCCAAGCGGCCTGATCGGCATTTCGTGTTGGATCTTGAACAGCGATCACGCCACTTAAGCCATGTTCCATCATGATCACGCCAAGGTGCGCTGGGAGGTAATCCTGATCGAGGATCATTCGGGTGCTGAGCTGACCCAAGTCGGTCGCCCTCCAAAATGAGGTTGCGGTGTCGATGCGCATATGAGGCGGTCTCGCTCTTTCGTTTTATTGAATTCAATGGCCGTGTTATGACGGCATTACAAACGGGTTTTCACCCACTCGACCTGACGGGGGCCGATGATGAACCGGGTGGCTGGGACAGGCGGCACGATTCAGGCCCGCTCACGTTTGCTGCCAGAGGGCGCTAACATAGCGATTTATTCTGAGGGCGTCGAGGCTCCGTCGATCCAATTCTGGGTGACGGAGTGGGGGACGCCCCAAAAGAGGTTAGTCACGCACGTGAGCGTCGAGCGCACGGGAGGATATGATCACCCCGTTGGGCGAGTGTCATCCACCTGTGCGCAAAGGGAGAGGTCACATGTCGGATCGAATGCAGTATGGGCTCGGCGCCGCGATTTCGCTGATCATGGTGCTCATGTATCTTGGGTTCACTGCCCCTGAGCGAAATGACCCCAGTTTAGAGGGTGCGTCACCGATGGCCGCTGGGGCCGAGCAAGCGCTGACAGCGCCCGATAATCAGCCATTGCCATCGCCAAGTGACCTGCTGATGTCTGATGAGCTTAGCGCGCAGTTGGATGAGTCGATAGCCCTTCGAGATAGACACCCTGTGGCGGAGACGCAAACCGCGGCCTCGAAGCGCGATCCTAATCAAGAGGTATCGATTTCGGTTAAACCCGCGTCTACATTGAGGACAGTCGGTGAGCACGATGTCCCCTTAACGCCGGCTGGGGGCGAGACGCCGCCCTAACCCGAAACGGCCCTGGAAGATGAAACTGAAGGCAACCTAATGCTTCCTCGTCAAAAAAAACGCTCAACATTGCTTGCTTGGACAAGGGTGATGGCAGTCTCTCGCGATCACTTGGGATGCGGGCTAACTTTGAATCATTCGTTCGCTGGCCAGTAACTTCGCTGCAAGAAGGCAGAGCACCGCACTCGCGATGAACCCTGTAACGATGGACAAAAAGAGTCTAAACGCTGTGTAAGGCGAGCCCGCTAGGATGTCCATCATGAGGACGCTTTGAGAGAAGATGGGAACACTCGCCATCCACGTCTCGGTCACAAAGGGCATGAACTGACGGATGATCACGGGGATCATAGGAAAGATAATCAATATCCCGATGTAAGACTGAGCGTCTTTGAAACTCTTCGCAAATAGCCCTAGGAGGAGTTGCATGCCCGCTGCAATGTAGGGGACTGGCAGACAGATGATTAGGAGGGCAAGGGCCTGCTCAAGGCCGATCTTGAACGAAAGGCCAATTTGTTCGATGGGTAGCGAGTACATGGCAACAATGCACAACACCAGCGTGCCAAGCATCCCCAGCAGCGCAAAGCTCCCGGACGCAAGCCATTTACCAAAAATGAAGTGGGTCTGAGGAACGGGATTGATGAGCAAAGGTTCGATGCTTTTGCGCTCTCGCTCTCCGGCGGTCCCATCGATAGCGATACCAAGCCCGGCCACAAACGCGGCCATCAAAACGTAAAGAGGGATGAAGTTCATGAGGTTGGCCGTCCGCTTTTGATCGGATGCCACATCAATCGGCTGTGGTCTGGCGCCGACCGTGATTTTCGGCGATACACCGCGCGCAATGAGTCTTAAGCTGACGAGTTCCTGATTGTACGCTGCAAGCGTATCGCGAAGTCTTTTGACTTGTGCGCCGACATCGTTCCGAGATGAATCGAAGACCAAGAGCAAATCGGGCGGTTGGTAGCTCGCCATTTGACGCTCAAAGTCGGCTGGAATGATGAGCGCATAGTCGAGTTTCTGGTTCACTACCGCTGATTTTATGGTGGATAACGGCTCTGGCTGCCGATGACTCAACTTTATCCCACGCTCGACCAAATGATTGACCAAGCCCGGTGCTGCGTCGGCGCCAAAAATCGGCACCTCCAATGAATCATCAACCTGCGCCATATTGATGACGGCGTTGAGTAAGAAATAAATGAACAGCGGCGCGCTCAAAGGAAAGAAGAACGCGGATAACAGGGCTCTCCGATCACGGATGCCATCTCTGAACTCTTTTCGAGCGACGATGAAGATGCGATTCATAGTGGGGCTTCCAGAAGGTTCAGGAAGGCATCTTCGAGTTGGTCACTTTGCCCTTGAGCTCTGATCTCGTCCGGTGTTCCCTCTGCGATCACGCGACCCTCGTTGATGATGATGATGTCATCACAGAGCCGTGCCACTTCATGCATGAGGTGGCTTGAAAAGAGCACAGTCAGACCTTCGTCTCTCAGAAGGTTAATCATCTCTCGGACCTTTCGAGTACTGGCAACATCGAGACCATTGGTGGGTTCGTCGAGCACGATGTTGCTAGGGGCATGAACAAGCGCCCTGCCGAGACAAACTTTCATGCGCTCACCCTGGGAGAAACCTTCGACCCGTCGATCGGCGATGGATTGCATATCCAGTCGGTCAATCAGTGCTTGAGCTCTCGTTTCTCGGGTGTCTCGGTCAAGACCGTGGAGTTCGCCGAAATACAGGATGTGTTCTCTGGCAGTGAGCCTGGCATAGAGGCCATGACCGTCTGGCAGGACGCCGAGCAGTGATTTGGCCTCCAGAGGGGCATTGTGAATATTGACGCCGTCGATGTTCACCTCACCTTGATCGGGTCTGAGGAGACCATAGATCATTCTCAACGTTGTTGATTTGCCCGCACCGTTGGGACCGAGTAGGCCGGTGACACGACCGCGTTTGGCGGTAAAACTCACATCAGCGACCGCTTGAATTGACCCGAAGCCCTTTTTGAGCGTTTGCACTTCAATCATCTGACAGCCTATATGCACCCGCAGGGGATAGGAAAAAAGGTGCCACCTGAATGTCTCTCGCGCACTCGATATCAAGGCCCTGTGGGTCAGGTGTGTTGACGAACGATTCCACGACCTGGGGTACACAGCCGAGGCTTGAGACCCCATGGGCGCCGCCGGCGACCACGATGTGCTGTGACTGAGTCAAATCAGACCGAATGGATTCGGCGTAGTGTGATGGCGTGATGGGATCAAACTGACCTGAGAGCAATAGCGTTGGAACGCTTGAAATCACAGGCGCAAACTCCGCGTCCGGCGCTGCGTTATGAGGCCAGAAGCTGCAGATCTCGGCCATGCTGTCCCGCAAGGGGTTGCTCTCTCCTGGGCCATCGCCCGTTCTGCTAAGACGGGTCATGTCCTCACTACAAAGCACAGAGGCCATCATGCCAAGAGAAAGATCGTTGGGTGACTCTTGCGCCAACATCGCCGCAATTGTAATGAGCGGACCGAAATCCCCTTCACTTCCTCGCTCCAACGCCAAAGGAAACAGCCTGATGAGTTCTCGGCTATAAAGCCCCGCGCGCAGAATATTGCTGAGCATATCCGGCCAGGTCGTGATGTTGATGATCTCTCCGGTCAAAGGGTCGGTTGTTGAGATCGGGCCGATCGTCCCTTCGAGCCGGTTGGTTGCGAGCGTGAGGATCTCTTGAATGTTCGGAAAGCGTGCGCCACACGCTGCATCCAGCGTGCAGGCTTCGAGCACCTGTTCTAGAGAGGCTCGAGCATCTTTGGCGACTTGAGCGGGTATGACCATGGCGTGGGGCGCGACCGCATCAAGGATCATGGTCCGCACAAGGGCCTCATGATCTCGCAAAAAACTCAGTGCCATACGCGTCCCATACGAAACGCCAAACAGGTTGACTTGGTCGTAACCCAGTTGATCCAAAACGATGGCAAGATCAATGACGGCCGCTTGGGTGGTGAAGTGTTTCGGCGAGTAGGGGAGCTTCGTCAAGCACTGGGCCAATGCATCTTTTTGCGCCTGGATGGCCGTCTCTTGCGTCATCCACCATTGAAGTTCTTTGGAGAAAAGGGCATCCAGATCTGATGCACAGGCGAGAGACGCCGAACCTCCTGTCCCCCGTTGGTCGATAAAAACGAAATCTCGATCGGTTCGGAGTGCTCGATGGGGGTTGAGAAAAAAAGGTGCCGTGCGGACCGCTGATTGTCCAGGTCCGCCTGCGATGAACACCATTGGATCTGACATCGGATTCCGCGACGTTGCGGGCATGGTGACAACACG
>JALRJG010000113.1 GCA_023261215.1 Pseudomonadales bacterium
GCTTTTGCTCTCTGGCCGGGCGAGTTTCGAATTGATCCAGAAAGCCGCCGCCCTTCGTGCTGAAATGGTGGTGTCAGTAGGGCCACCTTCATCGTTGGCGGTTGAGATGGCCGAACAAAGCGGGATGACGTTGATCGGGTTCGTGAGTCCAAGTGGGGGTAATGGATATACCCACCTAGCGCGCATTCAAGGTTAGTTGAACGGATGTCGGGATTCGATGATGACTTTACCCCTCAGCCCGAGAGGTTGCGGCACGCGCTCGAATGTCTTCTAAATGAGCCATCAGAGTTACCACTGACTCAGCCTTGGCCGCATGATTTTCCTGAGGATGGGCGTTCAGGCGATGCGATTATTGATCTGCTGGCGCCGAAGGTCCTTGGTCAGGCCGTAAAGCTCGGCTCACCCATCGCCATGGCGCATATGGACCCGCCAACGCCCTGGTTGGCATGGGCGATGACGCAATGGAATGCACGTCTGAATCAAAATGTGCTCCACCCCGCAACCTCCCCCGTTGCCCGAGAGATTGAATCGAAAGTCATCAGCTGGCTTGCACCCTCTTTTGGGATGACCGGCGGATTCATGACCGGGGGTGCCACACTGTCAAATTTGAATGCACTTTGGGCGGCGAGAGAGGCGAGAGGCATTAAGCGAGTGATTGCTTCAAGCGCAGCGCACGTCTCAATTGCAAAGGCAGCCAACATTCTTGGGTTGCCCATGGTCAAAGTGCCCGTTCATCGAACGGGTGCGATGGACAGCAGCGCGTTGCCCCGAGACTTGAGCGATGCCGCCCTGGTTTTAACCGCGGGAACCACCGGCACCGGCGCGATTGATCCGTTAATGGTGGATACCCGCGCAGCTTGGATACACGTGGATGCTGCATGGGCAGGGCCACTGATTTTTACTCACTATGCAGAGCGTCTGGAGGGAATCAAACGAGCGGATTCGGTGGCGGTCTCGGCGCATAAGCTTTTGTTCCAGCCGAAGGATGCTGCATTGGTCTTTTTCCGTGATTCCGAACAGTCACTGGCCGCCATCAGTGCCGATGGCGCTTATCTTGCCGATGCAAACGTTGGCGTTCAGGGCTCAAGAGGCGCGGTGGCGATACCACTTTTTGCGACGCTGCTGGCCTGGGGGCGGCGTGGATTGAAGGCAAGGTTAGAGCATTGTATGGCCGCCTCAGAATCACTTGCAGCCTGGATTGCCGGGCAAAGAGAGCTTGAACTCTTGGCTGAGCCTGTCTCGGGTGTGGTGGTGTGGCGTATCAAGAAGGATGATCGGTCGCCAAAGCAACTGTCCTTTGCATTGCCGGAGACGATGGCCTCCCAAGTCGATATTGATGGCGAGACATGGATTCGGCAGGTCGCTGCCAACCCGTTGGTCGATGTTCATCAGGTGATTACAGTGATCGAATCGGAATTAGAGCGACGGCGTTAGATCAGGACTGATTCGGCCATCTTTTATCACCTGCGGCACCCAGGCCAGAAATCGAGCGCCTTTTTGGCTTACGAGCCGGGATGACTTGAGCCAATGAGGCTGGGGTCATCTAGGCCGCGGCATCGCTCCGTGCCAACACCTGGCATCGCTTCATCAATCGCCTTGAGGATTGTGGAAAATCGTCCCGCCGGTGTAACACGCGGCGATTGTCCCAGATGATGACATCTCCTGGTTGCCAGCTTTGACGCCAAACGTAGGGTGGCTTGGCCGCATAACGCCAAATGTCATTGAGCAACGCTTCGCTCTCGTCAAGCGTTAATGTTGGAATATAGGCCCACTCACGTCGGCCCAAATAAAGCGCGGGTCGGCCCGTTTCCTCGTGCACTCGAATGATCGGATGGACTGCGCCTGGGGCTTCTCGAGGGTCAGTAAACGCCTCAAATCCAGGGCGTAAGCTACCAACACTCGTATGTGCTGCGTCATGCTTAATCGTTAAGGTTTGAATGCGCTCTTGGAGGGCCGGGGGCAAGGCATCGAATGCCGCTGCTTGGTCAGCAAAATAGGTATCGCCGCCCGTCGCCGGGATTTCAACGCCAAGAAGAATGCTGGCCGGTGGTGGGGTTTCCACATAGGTCATATCAGAGTGCCATGAGGCCTCCGAATTCCCCAATCCGCCAATCGGCTTACCGTTCTCGATGATGTTTGACAACTGCGTCACGAAGCGATTTTTGATTTTCATTCGCTGCGCTTCGGGCATACGGCCCATGGGAATTTCCTCAAGGGGACCGAATCGGGCACTGAACCTCTGGAGACCGTCCTCATCGAGTTCTTGATCCCGAATCCGCAGCACGCCATAGGTAAGCCAGGTTTGGTAGAGCACTTCGAAATCCGCATCATTCAGGCGTGACACCTGAATCTCTGTAATGTCTGCGACAAAGGTATCGCTGATAGGCATGACACGCATGGTAAGTTGACCTCCTGGGGGCCGCGTTCTAGCTCAGAGTATCGTCTATACGGCGTAGCGCGTCCCGAGGCAGCAGAATACGCGCAAAGCCGGCGCGTTGGGGATGATCCATAAACATGGCATGAAACAAGCCGAGCGCTCGGCCCAATTCGGTTTCATGCCAGAGTTTCCGGTAAAGCTGCCTCGCATTGTACTGGCCGGGCTCAGCGCTGAGTGCTTCCAAATAGTAAGTTTTTGCATCCTCAATGGATGCTTTAAACCATTTGAGATCCGCCGGTATCCTGTGAGCATCGAGGTCTTCGCCGAATCGCTGCAAGATCTCGTGAATATGAGAGGTCGAGGCCCCTACAAGCGTTCTCCCAGCGCGCTTATCGAGTCCGATCTCATACCAAGGCGAAATGAGGGCAAGTTCACTGGCCAACCGATCTTGCCAGGATCCTGACTGGCGTTGAAAGTTGACCGGACAGGCCGGCGCAGACTCAATGGCGACTTCCGGCGCGTCGATGGGGTAATCACGGAGAACGGGCCCACTTGCCTCTTCAAAGAGTTCAAGCGCCGCCTTGATAACCGCATGTTGGAATTCTGCATCATTGGGAATCCCGAGCGGACGGCCCAGTGGAAAACTGACCCAAAGTGATCTGGGCGGTTGCAATTGGGCGGTGTGTTCGCGAACCAAGCTGATGCCCGTGGTGGCGATGCCTGCACGTTCTAAGTAATAGCCCAGCGCGCTCACGGCGCGTGTGCAATTAGGTCAGACGGGTGTGAGGAAGACCGCGTCCACTTGATCCTGCTTCAGAAGGCCCGCCACTTGGGCCGCACCCTTTTCAAATGCCTGAGGTTCAAGACCCGCACCCATAAAGCTGTAGTGAAAATCAGCAAGCGATCCGACCATGCCTTGGTCGAGCAATTCTCGGAACCGATCAACAGGAAAGACGAGGTTGATATCTTCGCTAAAGCCTGTGCGATCAAAATTCACCGAACTGTGTGACATGATGATGTCCCCGGGCGCGGTGTTATTGGGGATTGGCCGGTAAGTCCCGTCGGCGAATTCGAAGAGGGGATCGCCCCGAAGGTGGAGCCCTGCGGTCGTGATCAGCGCGAGGCGCATGTTTTTCAGGGGCTCGATCGGTGTAGTCCACACGGGAGGCCGGAGCGGCGGCAGCGCTTTGCCGGTCAGATGCGCCTGCTCGTCGTGGGGTAAATCACTGAGTCTGACCATACGGCACAAAAGGTAAGCATTGGGCGTACGTCGATATTAATGGATGCCATTAACCTATGAAACCTCCAGTTGCTCATGATGACGTATTGAGCGGGGTTGTTGCGGGATGAACCCACTGTCTGCGGCGATCGGGCGAGAAGAGCTGAAGGCGGTGTCGGAACTGGCAAGCCGGCGCTTGTGACATTCGGGTGAAATTGAATGATGAAGGTCCCGGCAACCAGATGTCGCAGAAGAGGAGGGATGAGCGGCGCCACTCGGGCAGATTCTTGCCAGGCTTCCCGGTATGCTGGTGACTCAATCAATGGACTAATTTGAGAGCAACAATGGCAACCACTATCTATGGTGTATCGGCATCACGCGCGATTCGTTCTCTGTGGGCGATAGAAGAAACGGGCATTGCCTATGAGCACGTGCCGACGCACTACTTTAATGATTCGAAAACAGCAGACTACCAAGCCGTGAACCCCAACGGCCGAATTCCGGCCCTGGTCGATGGGGATTGTGTGTTGTTCGAGTCCATGGCGATCAATCTCTATCTCGCCAAGCAATATGCGCCCTCGCTCTACCCTCGAGAACCCGTTTTAGAAGCGCAGGCTGTTCAATGGTCAGTCTGGGCCATCAGTGAAATCGAGCCGCTGCAAATGCAAATTGTGGTGCAGAAGTTTTTTACGGGTGGTAATCCTGACTCGGCAGTGATTGATGCGGCGAGCGAAAGCCTCCAGCGCCCCTTAAAGGTCCTGGAAAGCCATTTAGAAGGTCGCGATTTCCTATTGGGTGAGGGATTTACGGTTGCGGACCTTAACCTTGCTGGCGTGATGTTGCTCATGCGATCGATTCGATTCGACTTCGGTGATTTCCCGAAAGTCAGCGACTGGTTAGCGCGGTGTTGGTCCCGAGAGGCGCTCGCGCGAGCGGAGGCCTTGGATTGATACGGCTTCGGTAAACGCGCGGCGTGGGGTTCGCTTGCCGACAGGATTGGCCCCACGCTGCGTAGAATCTTTAACTCAAGTTGATAAAAGGTTTGCCAATGCGTCTCAAAGTTCAGCCTATTTTTGGCTTGCTGGGATTATGTCTATTGGTAGGTTGTGGTGGCTCGGGGTCCTCCGCGCCAGATATGGCCTCGGCCCCTGCGAGTAACTCAGGTTCATCCGGCAGCGGCTCGTCTAGTCAAGACACGAGCACCGGTGATGAATCGGTGAGTACGGCCGATGTGTTCTGCGACTACAGTGACGAGACGGAGAATGATCAAGCGTCCCTCACTTTGACCAGCCAAGTTGAGTGGTTTTGCTCACCTACAGAGCGGCAATTGTCGGCGAATGGTATACCCGATCACCCGGTTGGACAGTTTCCAAACGCAGGGAATCCGAACACGATTGCTGCACAGAATGTCAGTGAGGTATTCACATTGACGCCGTCGGCGGCAGATTCTGCACAAATGGTGGGTGGTCCGAGAGGCCCGGCGGGTTACGTCTTAAATGGCGTCAAGATTGATGCGGACACAGCGGGCAGTTGCGATGGCTCAGGAAACTGCAATCTCACGAATCCCAATGGGCAATGGAATATCGAAGCGCTAGGGCAGGACGCGTTTGATTTCGGTGAGGATGACAACAATGCCCACGTCCAGCCTGGCGGCGTTTATCACTACCACGGGATCCCCGAAGGGTTCTTGACCAAGCGCGGTGCTGGCGCTGATCAGATGACATTAATCGGCTGGGCATCGGATGGATTCCCTATTTATGCTCGGTATGGCTACTCGGACCCTTCCGATGCTCAATCAGAATTGAAGTCGATGACGGGCAGCTACCAGCTGGTGAATCCCGTCCCTTCGGACCGGCCGTCGGTTGCGACCTACGCATTGGGCACGTTCAAGCAGGATTGGGTGTACGTCGAAGGTTCAGGTGACTTAGATGAGTGCAACGGCCGTGTTGGCGTCACACCCGAATTTCCTGAGGGTATCTATCATTACTTTGCTACGGATACCTACCCATACTTTCAGCGATGTTTAACGGGTGCCCAGTGATACGGCTATTATTGGCTCTGATTCTCGTCT
>JALRJG010000114.1 GCA_023261215.1 Pseudomonadales bacterium
GTTATCCCGATTGTCGGCCTGAATTCATTTCGGCTTATGAGGCCCTAGCGAATGTGGCCACCAAAGCGGGAGTCGAGGGTAATCATTTGCGTATCCAGGCGCCTTTGTCGAATTTATCTAAGGCAGAGATTATTCAGCAGGGTAGCCAGCTAGGCGTTGACTACAGCGCCACGGTCTCGTGCTATCAAGCCGATAATCAAGGCCGCGCGTGTGGATTGTGCGACAGTTGTCGTTTGCGTAAAGAGGGCTTTGAGTCCGCCGGCGTTGCCGATCCAACACGTTACAAGTTGGCATAAATCCTTTTAGTCGTTTTTTCTTTACTTTGGGGCTTGAGTTTTTCGCGTAAACCAGTAAAATTCGCGCCTCCTTCGGGCCGTTAGCTCAGCTGGTAGAGCAGTTGGCTTTTAACCAATTGGTCGCTGGTTCGAATCCAGCACGGCCCACCATTTATTCTTGGCGAGCAACCTCCGATTAGCTAGCCAAACACTCGGACCAGACCGCGTCAACGGGCCACCCAGAGAACTGACGTGACGTTGGCTCTTTATTCTTCAATCAAACACCTGCTCGATGCCGCCCAAGAGCAAAACGAAACCGATCCCCCAAACAGAAACCGCGACGAGATCCCAAACAACATACCTGCGCCAGCTCACGCCTGCCATACCCAGTATCATTGGCACCAAGCTCCTGATCATGGTGAGGAAACGACCAATCACAGCGGCCCAAGGCCCAAATTTAACGATCTGAACTTCGGCTGCCTCTATCCTGTCTTGATGCCTGCGAAAGATCGACCATCGTTTTACCCCTGGCCCAAACCACCAACCCAAAGCAAAACCCAATTGATCGGCCAAAAATCCGCCTAACATGGCGCAAGGCACAATCTGCGCAATCGAAAAAAGGCTCTCAACATACAAGAAGCTCGCAATACCGAACAGCAAGATCCCACTGACAAAAAGCCCGATACCTGGACAGGCCTCCAGAAAGCCTAAAAAGACGATAGCCGCCAAGCCTAAGTGGGGCGCATTGGATAAGAATTCGGTAACCGAGGACAGCGTCACCTTAGGACGCAACGTAATGTGTAGGGTCGGCAATCCCTGCGTCTGCGAAACCCTGTGCACGAAGCGTGCAAGCATCGCACCGCCCACATGCCTCCCCCGCTTCAGTCAGTCGGTAACACGACACAGTCTTTGCATAATCCACACCCAAGGCGACCCCCTTCTTAATGATGTCGGCCTTGGAGAGATACTGCAGCGGCGCGTGGATTTTGAATGCATTGGATTCAATCCCCGCCTTGGTTGCCTGATTTGCCATCGCCTCAAAAGCCTCGATGAATGCCGGACGGCAGTCTGGATACCCAGAGAAATCTACGGCATTCACGCCAATAAAAAGATCTACCGCCGGGAGCACCTCGCCCCACGCAAGCGCATAGGCTAGAAACACTGTGTTCCTAGCGGGCACATAAGTCACGGGGATCCCCTCGCCACTTTCCGCGGCATCTGGGACATCGATGGATCGATCCGTCAGCGCAGACCCACCAAACACCGCGAGATCGAGCTTAGCAATCCGATGTTCAGCCGCACCTAAGTGCCTTGCTAAAGCGGCGGCGTAACTGAGTTCACTTTTGTGCGTTTGCCCATAATCAAAGCTGAGGCAGTAGCAAGTGAAGCCTTCACTCACAGCGTGAGCGAGGACCGTCGCGGAATCCAGCCCCCCGGACAACAACACGATTGCGTTCTTCGGACTAGACACCTGGCTGATCGCCCCAAAGTAATTTGTGAAGTTGCAGTTGCATCCGAACAGGTAAGCGATCGGCTAGGATCCAGGAGGCAAGATCGACCGGATCGAGCTGTTCAAAACTAGGAGAGAACAAAATATCCTCCACTCGGTCATCCAGTGCGAGTGCGTCCACTTGAAAGCGCGACCAGTCATAGTCTTCGCGATCAGTAATCACAAACTTGACCTGGTCAGATCTTTTGAGAAGCGCGATGTTCTCCATCAAATTGCGATGCGACTCACCCGAGCCCGGTGTCTTTAGATCCATCACCACCGAAACCTGTGGATTAATACCAGAAATCGAGTGCGCGCCGCTCGTCTCAATCGAGACTTCATAGCCTTCGTTAACCAACGTATCCATCAAGGTTAATGCATCCCGCTGGGCTAAAGGCTCGCCGCCCGTGACAGTGACTCGACGGACGCCATATGAATGCACCTCACTCATAATCTCTGTCATCGACATCACACGTCCTCCGGAAAACGCGTAGGCGGTGTCGCAATAACGACAGCGCAGCGGGCATCCGGTCAGACGGACAAAGGTTGTGGGTCGCCCAACGGTTCGCGCTTCACCCTGAAGCGAGCAAAAAATCTCCGTGATCCGAAGGGCAGGTTCCATTTCGTTAAGGGGTCTAAATCAGCAGTCAATTTGATTGGCAAGGTAACGCTCGGCCAGTTGGCCAGCGGACTTTGAATCATAACTTTGAGCGACCTGCTGAAGGAACGACTTGGCTCGCGCACAATCGCCCATCAAGTGATAAACCTTGCCCAACTTGAATGACGCATCGGGCAATTTGTTGCTCGAGGGGAACCCATCAATGACTTGCACGAGTGCTTGCCTCGCAGACTCGTAGTCTGGTTCAGGCTTGGCTGCGTGAACTTCGCCAATCCAATAATAGGCGTTTGCTGTGAAATCACCGGCGGGGTATGCCTCGATGAGTTGCTTTAGTTGCACGATGGCTTCGTCAAACTGACGTGATTTGATTGATGCAAGACCCGCATCATAGAGGGCTTGCTCAGACAACAGTTCGTTCCCTTCGGTTTCTGCATTCTCCGAAGCGAGCGCCTCTTGATTCGCATCCGTTGTCACGGGACCTTGGATCACCACACTTTGAAGCCTTCGGTCGAGCTCAAGGTATCGATCATCCTGAATCCCACGGTGCCGTTGAACATCGTAACTGAGCTGCTCGACCAACCCACGCAGGGCCATGATTTCCTGCTGGAGAAGCTGCATCTGGTACTGCAATTCACCCATTGATTGAGGGGGTTCGGGCTCTTCGCTCAGAATGGTCTCAACCGGCTCCTCCGATACAAGAGACAACGAAGCGCCATCCTCGGACAACGTTTCAATACGGATGGGGGCCTGCGATGCATAGAGGTTGAATGCTTGACTCAACAAAAACAGGAGGCATAAGCCGCTTTTACTCAACATGATTTTCAATGGTCACTTCCTTTGTCTCTTACGCGTTTCGAGCCTTGATATTTTACCGAAAGCGCACCGATCAATGGCAATCTGCTGACCTTAAGCGCAAGTTCAAATAGAAAAGGCCTCAACCGAGGCCTTTTCATATTGTGTCAGGGGATGACTATTTATCATCCCAAGCTCACCAAGTTCAGCTCATACCGTTAACGATAAACCACCTCAACCCGGCGATTTTTCTGCCAAGAGCCCTCATCATGGCCACCATCTGCCGGTTTTTCCTCGCCATAGCTCACCACTTCGATCTGACTACGAGAGGCTCCCTGGGCGAGCAAGTAGGCTCGAACGGCATTGGCTCGACGCTCACCCAATGCGAGGTTGTATTCACGCGTGCCTCGCTCATCCGCATGGCCTTCCAAGCGCACTCTCAAACCAGGATTCTCAGCAAGCACGGAGGCGTGTCGATCAAGCTCGCTATGAGCCTCACGGCGCACGATCGCTTGATCAAAGTCAAAGTAGAAGACGCCCTGCAGCGTCATCGAACCGGCGCTCGCATCCATGGCATCAATAGGGATCACGATCTTGCCGCGACTGACCATGGGACGAATGGGTTCAGCTTCCACAACCACTTCTTGAACTTCAGCCGCGGTTTCTGGTGCCTCAACCTCGGGAGCCTCTTCAACCCCGCCTGAGCTCGCGCATCCGGCAAGAAAGATCAAAGAAATGGCTGAAAACAAACCCAGGATTCTCGGTAACGATGCCATGGTTTTACTCCTTACTTCATTTTTCACGATGAGCCGCGATTGCTTTTCACGCGCGAATCGCCGACTCAACTCGATACTTAACCAACGGTCCTAACAGGCTTGCGTGTGCTTTATGAGATAACACATCACACCCGCCGATTCACAGCCAATATGCTAGCTCAAATCAGCGATTACGCCTATCTTCGCCCACCTCGGGCGATTACCGCGTATTTGAGCATAGGACCGCATCGAATACCATCTATCTCGAGGGCTTTTCCAACCAAATTCAACCCAACGTTGGTGCTAAAAACCCTTCGAGCGCAGCGTGCGCTCAGCTAATTGGGGTTGGTCGCAGACTCAACACCCGTGGGTAACGACTGCTTCACAGAGGAGAACAAGGTTTTTTTCAGTGGTGACCAGGCAGGTTCTCGGACGTCCCCTTCCCTCGCGGGGAGATTAAACTTCACACTTCCATCCATTGATACGCCTGCCAATATGCCCTGGCCATCTACCATCGTTGCATAGATCAGCATGCTATCGTTCGGTGCAATGCTCGGTGACTCATCCAGCGCCGTCTCTGTTAGAACGCTGAACCGCCCTCGATCAAGGTCCAGATGACTAATGTGGAATATTCCGTTTCGGCGATGCACCATTACGAGCCCTTTCCCATCGCGGGTGAGACTTGACCGCGCGTTATAGTCGCCTTCGAACGTCAACCGTTCGATTTCAAGATCACTCAGGCGCATCGAATAAATCTGGGGTTGCCCCCCACGGTTTGACGTAAAGATGATCGATTGACCATCGGCACTCCAAGAGGGCTCGGTATCGATCCCATAGTGCCGGGTTAAGCGACGCAGTTTGCGGGGCTTCGATTCCAGGTCGAGCACATAGATTTCTGGGTTACCGTCCTTGGACAAGACCATGGCCAGTTTTTTTCCATCTGGAGAAAACGCTGGCGCGCCATTAAGCCCTTCAAAATCTGTGACTTGCTGTCTTGTTCTGGTTTTGAGGTTATGGACGTAGATTGCTGGGCGACTGTCACGCTCAAAAGAAACATAAGCAATGCGTTCACCGTCTGGCGCCCAACTTGCCGAGAGAATCGGTTCTCTTGACTGCAATACCGTTCTCACTCTCTGCCCATCCGCATCGGCGACATTTAACCGGTAAACCCGGCCGCTATCCTGCTGAGTCACGGTGATGTAAAGAATCTCAGAGGAAAAGGCGCCGGCCATGGCCGATGCCAGTAACCGCAATATGGTGGTGCTTTCTACAGTTGCTAAACCCAGCGTGCTTTATATGGACGCCATCTTGTCGCCGGTGCTGTATGAAGTTGACGGCGACGGGGTAATAAAAGCCAAATACCCGGGTTTTTCAGCGGACAAGGTGGCCGATTTGGTTAATCGGCTGCGGGGCTAACCAGGCCCGGCCCAGTTGGGCATAATGGTGGCAAATTTGTATTGAGCCAGGCTCTGCCATGCCGCCCATTGCCGCGAAAAAAAACCACATTCATCATTGCCACGGCCACCAGCGCCACGACCCCTACCACTGGCTGCGCGACGACGAGCGCAAAAGCCCCGAGGTCATGGCGCATCTGGAGGCTGAAAACCACCACGCCCAATCGCTGCTGGCGGTAAACGGCGAGTTGGAGCAGCAGCTTTTTGACGAGATGCGCTCACGCACCGCCCCAGAAGATGCCAGCCTGCCCTGGTGGGATCACCTTT
>JALRJG010000115.1 GCA_023261215.1 Pseudomonadales bacterium
CTGGCCTTTGCCGCGTGCCCGCGCCGTCAGTGCGGAGAGCAGCACAAACCCTGCGAACCCGAGGAACAAAAGCCAAGCATTAACGTGAGAGTTTATGAGCGCATGTCCTATGCCCCAGAGCATGATCCCAATCGTCATGGGATGCCGCACCAGGGCTCGGCACCGCCCCGGCAGATTGGCGCTGAGCATAAAGAACCACGCCGCGGCCATCCAGGCTAGACTCGTTTCTCTCGCGAGCGCTGATGCGCCAACGTTAAGCGCAGGGCTTTGCCCGTACCCCATGATCAGCAGTACCAGCCCCACCAAACTAACCAGTGCGTAAACACTTTTGTAACGCGACTCACCCAAGGCTTCGACCAACGCGTTGCGCCAACTCGGCACCAGCATCCCGGCATGTATGCCAAAAAACAGTGTCCAACCGATGTAAAACATCACTCACTCCTTGCGATGACTTTCGCTACTCCACGCGAGGAACCTCGCCATACGCGAGCGACCCTCACGTTCATATGCCAACCGACTCAACTTCGGCAACGGGTTCACCTTGATCCATCGACAGTTCTGCAAAAGGAGGGAGCTCATCGCCCACCCAAATAAACTGAACGCCCTCGAAATCTTGAGCCGGACTGGGCGTCAAAATGCAACGCCCAACGGTACTCTGCACCAAAAAATGACCCTCATTGAGCGTCGCAAACCCCTTAGCTCTCTGAATCTGTGGGTGCGCCGCAACAAATCCCTCGAAGTCAGCTCTGGACAATCCTCGGCGAACCACCACCGCGCGATGATGAAACTCGGGCTTGGTTACTGCGGCGAACCCAGGCGTACTGACCTGAGATTGCACCTGCCACACCCAGTCCGGTAACTCGCCCGAGGCCTCCAAAAAGACGGCTCGTTCGCGCCAAGCCACCTGCTCAGACGACCAAGAAGGCATCACCCGAGTCGCAATGATGAGATCGGCATGATCCAATTGATCGCGAATCAGGCGATCCACCCACCGGCTGCTGAGCAGCGGTGCCAAACTCTGGCCATCGATTAACGTCATGGCCGCGCGCAGGGTGACCCCAGGCAGGCCAACCAGCTGATCACGCAGGCGACTCATCTTGGCGACGCCACTGGCTTCAATGAGCACACGTTCGAAGCCCGTTTGTGCCAATTGATCAATCTGACTGGCGAGGTCCCCCCCTAACTGACAACACGCACAGCCGTTTGTCAGTGTCAGACTGGTACCCGACGTCGACTCTATCAGCGCTTGATCAATGGGCAAGGCCCCCAGATCGTTCACAATCACTGCAAAGCGGTGTCTCGCTTGACTCAACATCCGGTTTAGCAGGGTGGTTTTACCTGCACCCAGATACCCCCCAATGAGGGTCAACTCAACCGATGTCATGCAAAGGCTCGTTTAGCCGAAGCGTGCCCTCGAACAGCGTTCCCTTTACCGCAATGTCCCTAATCGCCATGGGATCCACGCTGAGTGGATTGTCGGACAAGATCGTCACATCCGCGCGTTTTCCCGCGCGTAGGCTGCCCGTTTCGTGTTCGATGCCGAGAATTTTGGCGGCGTTAATTGTGACGGCGGCCAATGCCTGAGCAGGGGTTAAGCGCTCAGATTCTGCCATCAATTCGCCCTGTGCATTCACCCGGTTCACCGCTACCCACATGTTTAAGAGCGGCTGCGCGGGTGCCATGGTGAAGTCAGAATGCAGCGCGGTGATCAGACCCTCATCAAAACAGGTGCCCAATCGCCCCATGCTAGACGCCCGCTCATAACCCACTGACATTTCTGCATAACGCGAGGCCAGTTCATGTAAGTAATAAATGTTCGCCGACACTGACACACCGAGTTGCTTCGCCCAGGCCAACTGCTCTGGCGTGGCGTAACCCATGTGCTCAAGGGTGAATCCATGATTCGTTCTCGGCAGCTCGCTTTGCAACTGCTCTAAGATCGATAGCGTCAACTCCACGGCTCGATCACCCGTCACGTGAACATGAATTCGATAACCGGCATGCCAGAACTCTCGCAGCTTCGCTTCCAATAGTTCTGGGACCATTAACCACTCGCCCTCGTGACCATCGAGATAACCCGGCGGCAGAAGCTGGGCCAGTTGCGAAAAGAATGCCCCATCGGCAAAAAATTTAATCCGTTTTCTAAAGGTCAATTTAGGCCCGCTTTCGGCCGCCAAGCTGGACAACTGCGCTAACGCCTCCTCGGCTGATCTCCCATGCGTCAACACGCCGCCATGAGGCACCTGCTCCACTCTAAAAAACGTTTCTGGCCCGCCGAAGATCGCGCGTGATTCCCGGAGTTCGCGCTCAAAATCGAACAGGCCAACGGCCATATCCCCGATCGTCGTATGCCCCCCAAAATGAACCACCTCTCTCAATCTCTCGAGCCCTTGCCTGAACCGCGCGTCCTCGAGGATGAAGGGATTGAGCCGTGAAATGGCAAAGCCCAGGCCATTCTCATAAAAGCGCCCTGCGTCTAAATCGACTTGCTTACGACGCTGGGCCAAGACTTCATCGATACCGAGGTGCAACATGCACGCGTGATTCATGTGAAGTTCATGGAACGATCGATTCCAAACCACCACCGGGCGATCTCCGCTCAATTGATCGATGCGAGATCGATGCATGGCGCCATGCCACAAATCGTGATGTCCCCAAAATATCGTAATTTCGTCATCCACTTCGGCCAGAATCCTGACCATCTCACGATCGAACGCTTCGGGGGTGACCGTGGCCGGTACTTCTCGCCAAGGCAGGGACCATGGCATCGCGGTAATAAAGTGCATGGGCAAAATCACTGCCGCCATGGCAGGGTGAAGGTGCGGGTCGATAAAACCAGGGACCATCACATCCGACTCAAACGTTCGATGGATGACATGGGGCTCTCTTAAGAGCCAAGGTTCAAGACTTGAAAGACTGCCGACCTCAACAATCATCCCGTCTCTTACAGCGATTGCTGTGGCGTCGGGTTGACTTCGATTCAGAGTCACTATGGTCTTGGCTATATAGACATCGAGCACATCAACCTCCGAAAAAACGGTTTCATTCTGGGGCGTAGCGACCTGAACTCACGCCCCTTTATATCAACGAAATCAGGTTGAATCGTCGAGAGCAAGAGGGAGTCAAACCTTTGTACCTCCATTGCCTTGGCCTAGCCCTTCTTCATCTCCTCGACAATGGCGCTCGCTAGATCAACTTCTTCCTCGGGTGAATGGGCGCACACTTTGAGGTTAAAGAGTTCGGCACCGACTCGTGAATATTCCAACAGTTGATCCGCGATTTGACGAGGCGTTCCAACCGGTGTGTACCGTTCGAAAGCGGAAAAAGGAATCTTGTAAAACCCCTCCATCCCAGATGACACCGCAGCTCTCGCACGATGTTCATCGACGGTATCCACACCAATCCAGGTTTGATAACCATGAAGCCAAGGGGTTTGGACGCGGCCGGCGGCCTCAGCGGCCTCGTTAATCAATTGCAAAGCCGCAGCAAACCGATGGGTGGAACACCAAACCCCGATCCATCCGTCACCCAACCGGCCAACTCGCCGCAGCGCTGCGTCAGACCGCCCCCCCACAAGGATTGGGATGGGTGATTTGGGTTTGGGTCTGATCAACGCCGAATCGATCTGGAATATCTCCCCCTCGTGCGTCACCGACTCTCCAGCAAGAAGCCCGCGAATAATCGCCAAGGATTCATTGGCCCTCCGGCCCCGTGTTGCTGGGTCTACACCGCAAATTTCAACCTCGTGGCGATCCTCTCCACCGACGCCAATGCCAAAAACGAATCGGCCAGGCGCAACCCGAGCCATACTGGCGAGTTGTCGAGCGACCGGTAATGGATGCCTGAGAGGCAGCAAGTAAATACTCGTCATCACGCCAAGTTGGTCGTGCAATTGGGCCATGGCCGATGCCTCAACAAAACCATCGGCACCTGCACCATCGTGAAAAGACACATGGTCTGCCAAAAACAAATGATCGAAGCCCGCATCAAAAATTGAGCTCGCCATGGCTTGGCGTTCATGCCAATCGAGATCCCACAACATTGAGGGTGTTGCTAAACCAAATTTCATACCTAATCACCATCCTATAAACGCTCATCCAAGGGCATCGCGCGATGGAGCAAGCTGACCAAGCGTCCACTGAACTCGCACTCGAATCCCGTCTGCGGCGCTCAGCCCGCTTCAACGCGACGGCACTGATCCCCCGATGGTCAACCAGTGTGTGGTGCGGCGCATCCCCGCCCCCGGCCCACTGTTGAGCAGACACCGCCTAGGCTGGTTGAGGCAAGCGCTTGGACTCCGACACCCATCGAGGTCTTCACACAGACGGACGCGCTACGACAAACGATCTCTACAGCCCAAGGCCTTCTTCATCAAGCCCTAACAAGACTCGACCCGCAAGTTCCATCACGGGCTCACCCACCATCATGTGCTGGGACGCAACATGAACGTCCCTGAAGTACTGTTGCAAGACCGAGTCTTCAAAGACTGAGGAGCCGCCTACAGCGGTGTACATCGTATCGATCACGTCGATACTCACATTCACCGCGTGATTGTTCGCCGTGCGAATCAAAAGCCGCTGCTCAAGCGTCGCTTCCGCGGTTTCAGCGGCTAACCAAGCTTGATCCAGCGCGTCGTACAAAAGCCCTCGAGCCGCTCGCCAAATCGTCTCTGATTGCGCAACCTTAGCGTGAAGACTGCTCCGATGCGCCAGTGATTTACGACTACCTTGCGGCGTTTTCTCAATAGCGATCCGCTTCACCTCGTCGATACTGCCTCTTGCCATACCGAGCGCAATGGCTCCGATGGGGGCACCCAGCAACCCGAATTTTGGGAACCGATAGATGGGTAGCGATGCACGAGCCGTATCCTCCACATGACCGCAAACGCGGTGCGAGGGTACCCAGACGTTCCTGGCTATGAAATCGCTCGACCCCGTACCTCTGAGGCCAGATACATGCCAGTTATCCTGAATCTCGATCTCATCGGGTTTGAAGAAAACACGGGCCAATGGTCGGTCTCGATTGAGAGGCTTGCCGTCTTGATCCACTTCGTGGACGCCACCCGAAATCCAAGCCGCATTGTGACAACCCGACCCCCACCGCCAATGGCCGTTCACCAAAAACCCGTGTTGACCGTTGCGCTGCTCGGCTGTGACCGTCCCCGAGTCGGCGAACACGCCGCTTGTGAGCACGTTAGCGTCTTCCAAAACCTCGCTCAAAAACTGATCGTCGAGCGCGCCAAACAAATACTGGCTTGTTGAGCCAATGAAGACGCACCATGCTGCCGAACCACTTGCAATTGCAAGCCGCTCGCAGAGCTGACAAAAGTCAGCGGGACTAAGACCTAAGCCCCCTAATGACGCAGGGACCACCAGCCGATAAAAACCGGCGCGGGCGAGGGATTCCGCCAGATCTTGAGGGAGTTGCCTTTGGGCATCGATTTCAAGCCGCCGTTCCAACAGCCTTGGTGCCATGGCCTCGGCGCTCGCCAATATCTCTGCGGCTGAACCGTTCACCCCTTGCACAGTTGATTTCATAGCCTTTGACTCTCGAATAGACATCTTTAATTTCCACTCAAATCGGGCTCTGCAGACGCACTGTTACCGATCCCTGCTCCAATCGCAATAGATCACGCGGAG
>JALRJG010000116.1 GCA_023261215.1 Pseudomonadales bacterium
ACCGATCGCGGTATACGGAAATATTCCACTGTCCTCGCAAGCGCGAAAGAATTTGGAGGAATGACACACACATCACTTTGAATATCGACAAAACTCTTTTCATCGAAATGCTTGGGATCCACTGTGGCAGAGTGGATGTTTGTGAATACTTTAAATTCATCGGCACACCCATAGCTCGACGTGCCATAAGAAATGACCCGCCCGCTCTCACCACCGCGAACTTGGCCCGCTTCGAATGGCTCAATCATGCCTTGTGCTGCCATCTCTCTGATCCAACGGTCCGCTTTAATACTCATGACGCTCTCCAATCTCCATACCCATTTTGAGCCACTGGTCTATTCGAACCGAGTGCTTGATCACGTACCCCAACAGTGACCTCTCACCAAAGTTTAAGGGGGGACATCCGCGACTGAATTTTAATCGTCGACGATTTCGATCTCGGGGAACCTAGCGTCGTCCGAGCGCTCGTGCAACCGATCGAGCACCTGTCGTGCAAGCGCGAGATAACGCTCTGCGTGGTGACTTTGACCCCCAGATTGAACCAACGGCACGCCCTGATCGGCACTCTCGCGAACGCCCATTTCCAGTGGAAGCTCAGCAAGCAATTCCACCCCATACTCAGCCGCGATAGATGCACCGCCCTTCGATCCAAACAGTGCCTCTTCGTGGCCGCAGGCAGAACAGACGTGTGTACTCATGTTTTCAACGATGCCCAGAATCGGCACTTCCACCTTTCGGAACATTTCAATGCCTTTACGGGCATCCAGAAGACTTAAATCTTGGGGCGTGGTCACAATGAGCGCACCATCCAATCGAACCCGCTGCGCGAGCGTCAGTTGAATATCACCCGTACCCGGCGGCATATCGATCACCAGGACATCAAGCGTTGGCCAATGGGTTTGGGTCAACATTTGCTGAAGCGCACCACTCGCCATAGGCCCTCGCCAAATCGCTGGCGTGCGTTCGTTACCGAGATAGCTCATCGACATCGTAGCAAGCCCTCTAGCCACCATCGGTTGTAGCTTTCCATCGATCACATCGGGCTTAGTGCCTGCCGGCACACCCAGCAAGCGGCCCACGCTTGGTCCATAAATGTCCGCATCGAGCAACCCGCTCTTCGCCCCGAGCGCTGCCAGTGCCGCGGCAAGATTACTTGCCACCGTCGATTTGCCAACCCCCCCTTTACCTGAGCCGACAGCAATGATGCGTTCGACTTGGGGTAACGCAATCGTGTCTATGCCTTGATCTGTCATTGAATCTTGTTCCAACCCGTTGGCTCGCCAATACAACGAGCGAATGCATTTCTCATCACAACGCTCGGGGGCGAGGTTTAGACATGGTGGCGCGACGCCGTTTAAAGTCTTTGCGAGGCTTTGCCAACCACGCGCCGCGCATTTTAACCGGATCTGATCAGGAGGTGCAGGCGTGCCGAGTAGGAGACTGGGTTGAATGACCTTGGGCCCGCCTCAGTCGCGAAACGACCGGGGTTAGGCAAGCATGAAGTTCACGATGCGCGTTCGAACTCAAATGAGATTCATCCGCTTTAGCATCTCGGGCCAGGAAACCGAAGGGTCTTCGTCTGGCGCAGTCTGCGCCCCTGCCTTGCGAGATACGATGAATCCCAGCACCCACCAGCATGGACAATGCCGAGGGCGCATCCCATAAGGTGCCGAGGGCGCGATTCAGGTAAAATGATCCCCGTTCAACCGTAGAGACCTTATCTGTGACACGATCGATTCTCGTGACCTCCGCCTTGCCCTACGCTAACGGACCGATCCATCTCGGGCACATGCTAGAACATGTGCAATCCGACATTTTCGTCCGATTTCAAAGAATGCGAGGCCACAAGACCTATTTCGTCTGCGCAGATGACACGCACGGTACCGGCATCATGCTGAATGCAGAGGCCGAGGGTACGACCCCAGAAGCCCACATAGAAGTCGTTGCCGCTGCACATCGCGCCGATTTCCAGGATTTCTTGATCAGCTACGATTGTTATCACTCGACACACTCCGAGGAAAATAAGGCGTTATCGGAGACTATTTATCTTCGGCTAAAGGAAAATAACGCCATTCGAAAAGCCTCAGTCGCACAACTTTATGATGAACAAAAGTCTTTGTTCCTCGCAGACCGGTTCGTCAAAGGGACCTGTCCAAAATGCGGAGCGCCTGACCAATATGGCGATAACTGCGACCAGTGCAGTGCGACGTACGCTGCCACTGACTTGATCGAGCCGAAATCCACCCTCTCTGGCACAACGCCTGTGATTCGCGACTCTGAGCACATCTTCTTCAAGTTGTCGGACGAAACTGAGTTTCTCAAGCGTTGGACTTCCAGCGGCACGCTGCAAGAAGCCGTAAAAAATAAAATTGATGAGTGGCTCGATGATGGCCTTCATGACTGGGACATCAGTCGCGACGCGCCATACTTTGGTTTCGAGATTCCAGGGGAACCCGGTAAGTATTTTTATGTTTGGCTCGATGCGCCTATCGGCTACATGGGGAGTTTTCGATACCTCTGCGACGCGACACCAAACCTGGATTTCGACGAATTTTGGGGCCCCGATTCCACCGCCGAAGTTCATCACTTCATCGGCAAAGACATCATCAATTTCCATACACTGTTCTGGCCAGCGATGCTCAATCTCTCCGGCTTCCGGACCCCCACCCGCGTGCAAGTGCACGGGTTTATCACCATCAACGGTGAGAAAATGTCGAAGTCGAAGGGCACTTTCATTACCGCTCGGGACTACCTAGAGCATCTTTCACCCGAATACCTCCGCTACTACTACGCCAGCAAGCTTTCTAACAGCGTGAGCGATATGGATATCAACCTTGAGGACTTTCAGCAGAAGGTCAACGCTGACCTGGTTGGGAAAGTCGTCAACATCGCGAGTCGCTGCGCCGGCTTCATTCACAAGCAATTCGACAGCACGCTCAGCCAGAAAGTGGAGACTCCGCTCTTTGCTTTGATCTCTGCAAAGCACGAAGCCATTGCCGAGCTCTATGAGCAATGCGAATACAGTAAAGCGATGCGAGAGATCATGGCGCTCGCCGATCAAGCCAATCAGTTTATTGCTGAAGAGGCGCCATGGCAGTTAATCAAATCAGACGACACCCGCGAGCGAGCCCATCAGGTTTGCAGTGATGGGTTGAACCTCTTTCGATTACTGATTATTTATCTCAAACCCGTGCTGCCAGCCCTCGCTGCCCGCGCTGAGGCCTTTTTGAATGTAGCGCCACTCTCGTGGCAGGACCACGCAGGCCAGCTCACCGGGCACAGGATCAATCCCTTTAATCCGCTGTTAGCGAGATTAGAAGCGAAGCAAGTCGAAGCTCTGGTCTCAGTACCGGTTGAAGCTGCTAACCCCGCGACAGATCGGGAGGCTGCGGATGACTCGACGGATTCTGCGATCATCGACATCGACACCTTTAATCAAGTAGACCTGCGAATTGCGCGAGTAATCGCGGCAAAGCCCGTCGAGGGGGCCGATAAGCTCCTTGAACTCACGCTCGATTTAGGTGATCACGAACGACGGGTATTCTCGGGCATCAAGTCGGCTTATCAACCCGACTCGTTGGAGGGAAAGCTCACCGTCGTGGTGGCAAACCTCGCACCGAGGAAAATGAAATTTGGCGTTTCTGAGGGCATGGTGCTCGCCGCAGGTCCTGGCGGCGCGGATATCTTCCTGATTTCACCAGACTCCGGCGCAACCCCTGGCATGAAGGTCACTTAACAGCGCCTATGTTCGACATTCTGGCCATCCTGCTTTCAGCGATTTTTGTGAATAACGTGGTGGTCACCCAGTTTTTAGGACTTTGCCCATTCGTTGGCGCGAGCCAACGTTTTGTCAGCGCACTCGGGCTTGCCAGCGCAACCCTCTTTGTCATCACGCTGGCGACCGGCGTCAGCTATTTGCTGGACACCTACTTGCTCCAACCCCTTTCACTGAGCTACTTGCGGATCATCAGTTTCATCGTGGTGATCGCGCTGCTCGTGCAGCTGATGGCGCTCGTGATTCGCGCAACTCAGCCGGTGATTCATGAAGTCCTAGGCATCTACATCCCCTTGATTACGACCAATTGCATGGTTTTGGGCGTTGTGTTGATCACAGTCCGGACCCCTTCTTCACTCGCAGAGGCCATGATCACGGGTTTGGGTAGTGGGCTAGGGTTTGCGCTCATGCTGCTGGCGTTCGCCGCTCAGCGCGAGCGCTTAAGTCACGAGACCGTTCCGAAGCCTTTCCAGGGTGTTGCTATCCACATGGTGTCCGCAGGCATCATGGCGCTCGCATTCATGGGTTTCGTAGGCGTGTCCAGCAGCTCATGATCAGCGCCGCTCTGACCCTTGCCGGACTCAGTCTGCTTGGCATGCTGCTGCTGATTTGGGCTGCAAATCGTTACCCAGAAGATCAGGAGACGCTGCCCGCCCTTATTGATCAAATGTTGCCTCAAACCCAATGCGCACAGTGTGGCTACGCGGGTTGCCGACCTTACGCCGAAGCCATCGCTCAGGGTGCCCCCATCAATCGCTGTCCTCCTGGCGGAGAAGCGCTCATCAAACAACTCAGCGACCAACTCAACCGACCCGTGCTGCCACTTGCCAGCGATGTCCCCAACACCGCACCCAAGCAGGTCGCTCGCATCAATGAGCCCGCTTGCATCGGCTGCACGCTCTGCATTCAAGCCTGTCCAGTGGATGCGATCATTGGCGCTCAACAGATGACGCATACGGTGCTTGCCGACGCTTGCACAGGATGCGAGCTATGCTTACCGCCATGCCCTGTTGATTGCATTGATCTCATCTCACTGGACGAGACGGTGGGCACTGCATCGCTGAAGCCCGCACCCTCCGAGAGCCGGCAGCCCTGCATTCGGTGCGGTGAGTGCGAGCCCCACTGCCCCAAGGGTCTGGCACCCCACATGCTGTTCTTGCATCGATCCAGCGAGACCGTTGCTGAGGATTGGGGACTGAATGACTGTATCGAATGCCGCTGGTGTGACCGCGTTTGTCCTGCCGACCTTCCGCTCACTCAAATCTTCCGGGACATGAAAGAAATTGAGCGATCTAAAGTTACGGCGAAGAACGAAGCGAACGCCCTGCTGACCCGTTTCGAAGCGCGCGAGAAGCGCCTGTCCGCCGATCAATCACGATTGAAAACAAGGCCAGGTCCGGGTGATGCGAACACCCTGCTCACAAAAATCAGGGTCAAGCAGTCGTGACCACTCGGTACTTGATGAGAATAACCCTTATTGCGCTCCTTCCAGGCGCATTGGCGATGATTTATTTCTTCGGTTTCGGCGTGCTTTTGAATCTTTTTATTGCCGGGCTTTTCAGTCTCGGTCTTGAGCGAGCCTATCACCATCTTCGGCATCAGCCCCGCGCCGCCGGTAGCGATGAGGCCGCGGTCTTAACAGGCTTGCTTTTAGCGCTTTGCTTGCCACCCTTTGTGCCCTTTTTCGCGCTCATCGTGGGTGTCGGCACAGGCCTTATTCTCGGTAAATACATTTATGGTGGCCTGGGCAACAATCCTTTTAACCCGGCACTCGTTGGCTATTGCTTCATCATGATCTCGTTCCCTGCTGAGATGACCTTTTGGCAACACCCTGCGGGCATCAATTGGGATTGGCTCGCCG
>JALRJG010000117.1 GCA_023261215.1 Pseudomonadales bacterium
TCACCAACGAAGAGCTGGTCGAGAGCTATAACGCTTTTGCAGATCTCTACAATGAAGCGAACCAAGCAGCCATCGAAGCTGGAGAGCTCGCGGCAAAACCCCACTCTTCGGCTGAATTCATCGAGAAAGCGTCGGGCATTAAGTCACGGTATGTTTACATCAAGGACGGTATTCTCGACCCCAAGCGAATGACGCCGCAGATCCCGCTCAGAGCAGAAGGCGATTTGTCCGATCAAGCCGAGATTTCCATCGCTGCTGCGAAGAAGGCGTTGGCCGCCGCCAATAAAACGCCCGACGAGATTGACGCCGTGATCGTCTCTTGTGCCTACACCCAACGGTACTACCCAGCGATCGCGATTGAAGTGCAGAATGCCTTGGGTATTCATGGCTTCGGCTTTGACATGTTGGTCGCCTGCTCTGCGGCCACCTTCGCGCTGCAGCGCGCTTACGAAATGGTAGCGGCTGGCACCGCCCGCGCAGTTCTCACTATCAACCCTGAGCTGACCTCACCTCAGAATAATTTCCGCGACCGAGACAGTCATTTCATCTTCGGCGACGTGGCAACAGCGACTGTGATAGAGCGAGAGGAAACCAGCTCAAGCCGTCATCGCTACAAGATCTTGAATACCCAAGCGGAAACCATCTTTTCGAATAACATCCGGTCAAACATTGGCTACATGGTCAACGCCAACGATGACGACCCTTACCGCGAGTACAACTACTTCCATCAAGAGGGTCGCAAAGTATTTAAAGAAGTGTGTCCCATGGCAGCGGCACACATCGAAGCGAGCGTCACCGCTGCTGGTTTATCCATCGCCGACGTGAAGCGTTGGTGGCTGCACCAAGCGAACATCAACATGAATGACCTGATTGCCCGACGTCTACTCGGGCGAGACCCCGCACCGGGCGAAGCACCGATTGTGCTCGATCAATACGCCAACACAGCATCCGCAGGCTCGCTGATCGCATTCAATTTACACCACGAAGATTTAGCAGCCGGCGACTTAGGCGTGATTTGCTCATTTGGCGCCGGCTACTCCATTGGCAGCCTCGTTCTGCGCAAACTTTGAGCCGCGGGCCAACCGAGGCGATAACCTGCCGCCATGTGTGATTGCTTTGTCCGTTGTCTTGATGTCCGCGGGCGAATCGATCACTCCATTTTCGACCCAGTTTTCGAGGTCGATCCAAAGCGCGATCTGATGGTTGGGTCTTTTTAATGGGTCATGTGGAAAGCTTCGGCTCGGCGCCTCAAACCGCCTCTCGAACCCCCTAATGCTTGATGACCGCAGAACGGACAGCCCTTCGATCCGCTAAATCGTTAGACGAATCGTCATCCGCTGATTCACTTGAGTAGAAAAACGAAGACCCGTCTTGGTCTTGGTCTTGGTCTGGGCCTATTCCGATACCTCGATGAAAATGGGATTGGCGTAAAACCAAAGATCCGACCATGGGTCTTCCCCTATGGGGTCTGGTGTCGGTTCAAGCTCCTCAGTGCTCGTGCCTCGCAAGCGAAGATACGCGTTGCCCGGCGCTTCGATCGTGGTTTTGATCAAGCGCTGGTTGCCTTCGCGCTCGAACGCATGCCAGTCAAAGCGCTCAATCACTTGGGTTGTTGGGTTCTGTGCGAGATCAAGATTCTCCTGCTTACCCATCACTTTCCCCGAAATTAAATCAACGCGGCTCAGTTTCGGATTCGCGCCTGATGCATTGGGCTCATTAGCCTCAGACAGCTTGACTGTCAGCGTCAGAGGCGTGCCTCGCGTTGTTTTTAACGTCTCGCCGAGGGATGCCGTTGAGACACCATCTGTCAAGGACACGTCCAGCGCTGAGATTAAACCGCCAGTTGCAACGAACATCCGCCCTAATCTGAGTGCTTCGAGGATCGCGCTATGATTCTTTTCTGCGTAGACATAGGTCTTTGAGTATTCACCTGGCCAAAAATCAACACCGCCCTCAGAGTAGTGAATGTGCGAGTCCGAATTCGCGGTAATCCACCAGCGGCGACCTTCGCCGAGCATGGCATCCCAAAACCCGCCGACCTTCGCCGTCATTTGATCGAAACCACCCATTGTGGGAAAGCCACGACCATAGGCGCCCCGCGCATACACCCACGACGGATACTGCCCTCGGTCATCGGTTTGGCGAAGTTCCGCAGCTTGGTGCCCTGGCGCACCTTCCATCCCTACCGCAATCGTCGGCGCCGTGTCATTCCATCGCCTCAGCTCTGCTGGCGAGGTCAAACCGAAAACACCCGCTTCTTTCGCGCTGCGGCTCGGGTGGTGCGCAATAATCACCGGCGGCGGGTGTATCGATTGTGCGAAGGCTAATGCATCGAGCATCTTCGCCTCTTCATTGCGCGCGTCATCGACCGGCCAGATTTCTTTCGCATCAAAACGATGCTCATAAGCTGCGACGTTTTCGGCTTCACGCTCGGTCTTGGGCATGATGATCGATGAGTGGTCGGCACCGGGCGTGTTGAGTTCGAGCCCAAGAAATTGAATCACCTCCGGCACGGCCGCTCGAGAAGCCTCGAGCGATGGATAGGTCACCTCCAGGCTCAGCTTGCTGTGATTCGGCCCACCATGATCCGTAGCCACCATCCATGCCAAGCCAAATTCCCGAGCCATCACAGCATTTCTTTCGATGGAGTACTTTGCATCGCCTCCAAATACCGGTTTTGGCGGCTGGCTATCGTCCCAGCCCACGCTGTTCTCGCTATGAATATGATGGTCCCCGGCTAACCATGTTGGCGCTGCGGTACTCTGCAAAGCCAGCATGACGAGCATCGCAGCCCAGATCGGCCTGCACTTAACATCAGGTTTCGTTTCACGCATCACACGCGTGTCTCGCACTGGCTTCTCAAAGGTTGCCATTCTCCGTGTTCCTCATGTTCGATCTCTTTTCGAGCACTAACTGCGCTCGTCGCTCAAGTGCCCTCAGCTGGGCTCTCGCGCCTCTGGCTTCCCTTTGGCGCTTTGGCTTGGACGAGTTGCAAGACGACCCTCAGCTGAAAAGTTAGGTCGTGTTTTACTCCCCCAACAAAACTCGGCGACCCTCGAGCTCATCAGATGATCTCTCGATCTCTGGTTGGTTCGCAATGCGCGACTGGCTGTCCCGGCCAGACTCATTGGCTAGAACCAGCGCCAACGAACCATCAACACCATGGCTCCGACTGATCACGCGCTCTTTATATCGCCACCGTGTAAAAGCGAGATAAAGATCCTCTGAATTTTTCTGCATTGTTTCTTTGCGTCGCTCGAATCGGAAGCCGCCGTCAGGCCCGTGGTTCTTTGACATCGAGACCGTTCCACTCTGGCTGTGGATGAGCCAGTGATGGCATCGCGCGGTCAGCGATGCTCAGCCGCGACCACCACCATAAGCATTCGTCCATTCGCGTCGAACGGAATGTTGTTTCTTGGGGCAATTGCGGCCAAGACGATCTAACCAACACTGACTCCGCGGGCGCGCTTGTATTACCCACAACCCTCCTTCCGCCGCCGGCTTAAACCAAGAAACTCAACTTGATGATTTATTGACACTTTTCGGAACGGCGCCCCTCAGCCAACTCTGTTGATTTTCTTCATTTTTCTGATAAAAAGGCGCACCGGGCTATGAAAAACTGACCTGACACCGTTGATCAGTCGATCGTCGTAGCGTCTGCCTCAGACGATACCGAACCGATACTGATGGTCTGTTCAAGCGTCGGCAATCAGGCCTTCAGACAACATCTCTCCATAAGAAGAGGACACCAAAATGGGACCATTGATGAACCGATTCATCAAAACCTGTTTGATCTTTGCGCTCGTTCCCACCGCTTGTACGGCATGGGCTGAGAGCGGTGAGATCGAAGAGGTCATCGTGACCGCCAACAAACGCGAGCAATCGGTACAGGATATTCCAATGAATATCTCGGTACTGGATGCGGTCACCATCGAAGAACGCGGCATTTACCGCCCGGAAGATTATCTGCGAACGCTCGCAGGCGTTTCCACGCCAGGGGGTGATCGTTACTTCACGATCCGAGGCTTGAACACCTCAACTGCTCAAACAACCGCGGGCACTACAAATACCTTTTTGAACGAAATCTCAATGGGGATAACCAATCTCTACGATATTGACCGTATTGAGGTGTTACGCGGCCCGCAAGGTACCCTTTACGGGTCCAACGCTGTGGGAGGCACAATTCGATATATCACAAACCTGCCTAATACCGATGAATTTGAGGCCAATGTCACCGCTGAATATTCAAACAAGAATCTGGCTGAGGACAGCGGTTATGCCGTCAACGCGATGCTGAATATTCCTCTGGGTGAGACCATGGCCCTTCGAGCCGTAATGACATCGGCTAAAGATCCTGGTATCTACCAGAACATCGCGACGGGCAGAAAAGATGTGGGCAATCAAGACGATGACGAATACCGCTTGATGCTTCGTTACGAGGACGGACCTTGGGATGTGAACCTGATGTACATGGTGAGAGACCGGTTCGACTTTGGCCAAAAGGAAAAGGGCAATGCCGATAAACCTGGCACCGCCGACATCGTCGACGCCAATTGCGCCTATGACACAGCCTGGTATTACGGCGATACGTGTACCCGAGTCTACGCAACGGCAGGAGGCGATTTAAGCGGATACGACCCTGAACTTGCCTTTTATTCATTCATTGACGAGGCCTTTGAGGTCAAGTCATCTGTGTGGAGCTTGAACGCCGAGTACGATTTCGGGCCTGTGGTCGCCACATTGATCTACGCCGACTACGAGTATGACGAAGACTCAATCACCGATTGGTCTCGAATCGATACCGACGATCTGTTTGTCGATAATCTCTACTACTGGGGTGATTCAGGAACCAAAACCACCGAAGTTCGTTTCGTCTCAAACTACGACAGCGCGCTGCAATGGGTGTTCGGCTACTACAACACCAAGTATGAGGACGACGGCAATCGAGTCCAAGAGTGGGAAGTATCGGACGTCGACGGTGTCGATTACATTCAATCCTACATGGGCTTTAGCTCACACAACGGTGGTTATGACCCTTCTGTGTATCGTTCACCCTACGGAGATACGAGCTACAGGGGCTATAACTTTGCTGGCGGCTTAGTCTACGGCAGCTATCTGTACTACTCGTATGCCAAAGAAACGGCCGTCTACGGTTCGCTGGATTACGAGATTGGCGACCTAACGCTGACGTTCGGCTTCCGAGCCTTTGAGATGAGCGATGGCTTCAAGACGTCCGAGTACGGTATCTTCTATGAAGATCCAGATAACGTCGGCTGTAACGGCGATGAAGCCGTGGGCGTGACGTGTGCTGAGGAAAACGGCACCGAGCGAGACCAGCGTTTTAAGGTTGCTGCGAGCTATGAAGTCAACGACAACTTGACGGTCTTCGCTGTTTCATCCGCGGGTTATCGTCCGGGAGGCAACAACGCCGCACTGCCGTTCTTCTGCGCTAATGATCCTGAAGCAGCCGGTTTTAGTCGTCGATACACGTCAGACAAAGCAGAAAATACAGAGCTGGGGATGAAACTCCGAGGTTCGCGCTACAACCTCAATGCCACCTACTTCTGGGTTGACTGGCAAGACATTCAAGTCGGCGTCCGTCCCGCTTGCGGATGGTCATTCACTTA
>JALRJG010000118.1 GCA_023261215.1 Pseudomonadales bacterium
CTCAAATTGCGCATTTCACCGAGCCACAAGGTCCCTCGATCGGTCATGGTCCTGAGGCCCAATGTGGCATCCCTTTGAGGATGAAGGTTCAGGTAATACTGTAATTCTGCCGTGATGCCGTCTCGGCTGTCGTTGGTGATATCTGCCGGTAATAGGCCAGATTGACGCTTGTCGCCAACCGGGACCTTCACGTACGGGATATACAGCGCCGGAAGGCCTTTGATTCGAAGGGTGGTCTGTCGGGCCGTCAGCGTTGTTTGATCGGGTGAAGTTTCGAGGGACTGGATCTCAAGCGACCAAGGTGGTTTGGGCGACGGACAAAAGGTAATGGTGCCCGATGAGAGCGACAAAGCGCCGTCGCGATACAGCTGAAGTCCTTCGACATCACCCCGTAAACCAGAACTTTGCAGGAACTTGGCGGACTCAATAAGCCCTTCGCCGCTCAGCAATCGACCCTCTGCCCGTCGGCCTTCGATGCAGAGATCTGAGTCTTGAATCAGCACACCCTCTTCAAGATACAGCGTGTCGGTCTCATAGTCGATTCGCGCGCTGCGCGCCTTAAACGAGCGGTCGTTCTGACGAATCACGACGTCGCCATTGAATTCAGCCCCGCGACCAGGCGCGATCATTGCGTCGATCGCTGTGATGCTGGCGTTGGCGTTTGGGTCCTCCAAGGGAGGTAAAACCGGTCCACAATCCAATGATTGCGCGAAAACCCAGGGCATAAAGAGCGAGATCGTAAATGTGAGCCCGAACCGACCCAATCTGAGCGCGTCTGCAGGGCCTTTCTCAAGGCGTGATAATTGGGGAGCCCGAGTCGAATTCATCGTTGGTCGATCTGTATCCAAGCAATGGCCAAGTGGTTGTTCAAGTCGCAGGTGACGTTCGGGGCGCAGGGCGCTGGAATAGGGCCAGTCAGTATTATCGGGGTTTAACATCAAGAATGCGAACCACGCTCAGAGAATCGAGCTATGATCTGATGGCGCTGGAATTGTGCAACCCTCACGAACGAGAGATTGATGAATAGGTCCGATCAGGCAAACGACAGTCGTCTTGGTGCACTCAAATACTGGATTCAGGTCGAATCCGTTCGCAAGCATTTGGTCTCGAACGAGATCTCGATCGAAAAAGTCTCCGATGACGCCAGCTTTCGCCGTTATTTTAGAAGCTGGTTGGGTGAGATGCCTGTTGTTTTGATGGATGCGCCGCCGGATAAAGAAACCATCGCTGAATTCTTGATGGTGGACGAACGACTCCGTGCTGCGGGTATTCACGCTCCAACCATTTATGATTTTGATCAACGTCAAGGTTTCATTGCAATGGAGGATCTTGGCGCCCATCAGTTTGCGCACGCCATCCGCGGCACGACGGCTGAGCGCGATCGAGCGCTCCACCTTGCATTGGACGTGCTCGGTCGTTTCCGTTTGGTCGATACCGACGGGCTGCCGCGGTATACCAGAGACAAATTAAGGGATGAAATGCAGCTCTTTCCCGACTGGTTCCTGTCGAAACATCTTGGACTGTCGTTGGGATCAGAATTTTGGGAGATTTGGCAGCCCTTAACTGACCAGCTCATCGATTCTGCGCTTGGACAACCTCAGGGCTTTGTTCATCGTGACTTTCATTCCAGGAACTTAATGGTGCTCGATGATGCAGAACTGGGCGTCTTGGATTTTCAGGATGCCGTGGTTGGTCCAGCGACCTACGATGCGGTTTCGCTGCTCCGTGACTGTTACATCACCTACGATGATGAGGCCGTCGACCGGTGGTTCAACCAGTTTGTCGATCGATTTCAATCTGAAACCCAAGCTCGGTACGAGTTGTCCGAGTGGTGGCAATGGCTTGATTGGATGGGATTCCAGCGCCATCTGAAGTGTGCTGGCATTTTCTCAAGGCTGGCCATTCGTGACCATAAGCTCGGTTACCTCAAGGATATCCCTCGTGTGCTTGATCATATAATGGCGGTCGCTTGTCGCTATGAGCCGTTTTCCTCGTTTACGCAATGGTTTGAAGCGGATGTCAGACCATTGGTTCCGCGGTCCCCGTAATGAAGGCGATGCTGCTGGCCGCGGGGCTAGGGCAACGTATGGTTGGGCTTACCTCGGACCGACCCAAACCACTGATTGAGGTGGGCGGTCGAAGTTTAATTGAGCGTCACTTGAGCGCTCTCGCTTCAGCAGGATTTAGCGACGTGGTGATTAACCTCTGGTACTTGGCCGATCAAATCAAAGATCGACTTGGCGATGGCGAGCGCTATGGTCTTAGGATTCAGTATTCAGAGGAACAAGAGCGACTGGAGACGGGTGGGGGTATAAAACACGCGCTGCCGCTACTCGGCGATGAGCCCTTTTTAGTGATCAGCAGTGATGTACTGACGAATATCGACTACTCGTGTCTTAAGCGTGATCCTCTGGGCCCGTTTGATGCGCACCTTATCCTTATCGATAATCCGCCCCACCATCCAGATGGGGACTTTTCTTTGCATCAGGGTCAATTGGGCCGGAACGCGCCAAAACTGACTTACAGCGGAATTGGCATCTTGAGACCGCACCTGTTTCAAGCGGCGCATCGTGAGATTTTCCCTTTGCGTGACGTGTTGTTCCCTTTGGTGGATTCAGGCAAAGCCTCTGGGGAACGGTGGTCTGGTTACTGGTCTGACGTGGGGACGCCCGAGCGATTGCACCAGGCAGAAGAAGATATTCGAGCGGGAAGGTGTCCCTAGGTCGCTTGATTCGCTAAAATCGGCCGCCACACCGAGCCCACCTGAGTGGCGCGTCCTCTGTGAGGATCTGCCTTTGAGATGTCTATGAACGACTTTTGGATTGCACCCTCGATTCTTGCTGCTGATTTCGCAAGATTGGGTGAGGAAGTAACTGACGTGCTGGACGCGGGCGCGGATCTGATTCACTTCGATGTCATGGACAATCACTATGTGCCGAATTTGTCGGTTGGTCCTGCCGTGCTGTCCTCGCTTCGAGCCCACGGTGTCACGGCGAAGATGGATGTTCATCTGATGGTGAAGCCGGTGGATCGGATCATTGGCGACTTTATTAACGCGGGTGCCGATATGATCACGTTTCATCCAGAGGCGTCTGATCACGTTGACCGCTCCCTGTCACTCATTCGGGATGCGGGTTTGCAATGTGGTTTGGTGCTCAACCCAGCCACGCCGCTCAGTGTTCTTGATTACACGCTTGAAGGCCTTGATATGGTCCTGGTCATGTCGATCAATCCAGGATTTGGTGGGCAACAATTTCTCCCAAGCACCCTCGGGAAGATCGAGGCGATTCGCCGTCGGATCGACGCGGTCAAACCCGGTACTCGACTTGAAGTTGATGGTGGGGTCAAGACGGACAACATTCGTCGGATCAAAGACGCGGGTGCAGACACGTTCGTTGCAGGGACTGCGATTTTTGGGACAACCGATTACCGGCAGGTGATTGATGAGATGCGGCGGGAACTCAGCGCGCCCTAACCGAAAGCGCCATCGTCATGAATCACGCACTTGCAGATCAAAAACAAAGGCTAGAAAAGCTCGCGGCTGAGGGTGTTCGTCATCTTCCCATCATCCGTGAAGTGGTGGCCGATTTCGAAACCCCTCTGAGTTGCTACGCAAAAGTTGCCAGCGGTCCTTATAGCTATCTTTTAGAGAGTGCCAATCAAGGTGGCGAGAAATGGGCCAGATACTCGATGATTGGCCTGCCTGCGAGGCGCGTCTACCAGATTCGAGGGCATTCGCTGCGCGCGATTGAAGACGGTGCTGTGGTGCAAGACACCGAGCTTGAGGATCCCTTTTCTTATGTGGCAGCGCTACAGGCGGAATACAGTTACCCAGAGATTGAAGGATTGCCCACCTTTACCGGGGGATTGGTGGGTTACTTTGGCTACGACACTGTTCGCTATGTTGAGCCACGGCTCAAGGCCTCAACTCCGCCCGATTCTCTGGGCACGCCTGACATTCTGCTCATGTTGTCTGACGAGGTTATTGTCTTCGACAACGTCAAAGGTAAAGTTCAGCTCGTTACCCATGTCAGCGATCTTTCAGATGATCAATTGATTCAAGCAGACCTTCGGTTGGATGCGATGCAGGGCGCAATGCTGGGCCCGTTGCCAGATTATCTCACGCATCCAAACGTGGCACCCGCCGTCTATGAGAGCGATTTTGAATCATCCTACGGTAAAGATCAGTTCCTTAAGGACGTCGCTGCGATCAAAGAGTACATTCTCGCCGGCGATACCATGCAGGTGATCTTATCCCAGCGACTTCGATGTCGTATTGAAGCGCACCCGCTGACTCTGTACCGAGCCCTCAGGGCACTTAATCCCTCGCCTTATATGTACTACATGGATTTAGACGAGTTCTCTATTGTTTCTTCGTCGCCGGAGATTCTTGCCCGACTGGAGGACGGAGAAGTGACGGTCCGCCCTCTGGCAGGGACGAGGCGTCGAGGCCGAAGTCGGGAAGAAGATCAAGCAATGGAGACCGAGCTTAAATCTGACCCCAAGGAGATCGCCGAGCATCTGATGTTGATTGACTTGGGCCGCAATGATGTAGGTAGGGTGTCGCAAGCGGGTTCGGTGAGGGTGACCGATATGATGACCATTGAGCGATATGCCCATGTGATGCACATCGCCTCCCATGTCACAGGCCATCTTTTGCCTGGACTGACACCGGTCGACGTCCTGAAAGCGACACTGCCGGTGGGTACGCTCAGTGGGGCTCCGAAAGTTCGAGCACTAGAGATCATTGATGAGTTCGAGCCAGAAAAACGCGGCATCTTTGGCGGTGCAGTGGGTTATCTTTCATGGCAGGGCAGTATGGATACAGCCATCGCCATCAGGACGGCCATCGTTAAAGATGGCTGGCTGAATGTGCAAGCTGGAGCAGGGATTGTGGCGGACTCAGTCGCGGAGCTTGAGTGGATGGAGACCTTGAACAAAGCGCGATCAATTATGCGCGCAGCGATGATTGCCGAACGTGGACTGCAGTTTGATGAAACGCCCGAGAACAGCCGTCCGTCGGCTGACCGAGACGTGCGGCCCATTACGGATAAGAACTCGGTATAGAGCCAATTTGTTATGTTGTTGATGATAGATAATTACGATTCGTTCACCTTCAACGTCGTGCAGTATTTGATGGAGCTCGGTGAGCAGGTCGAAGTGTTTCGTAATGATGCGATTTCCGTTGCAGATATCCACGCGCTCGCACCGGAACGCATTGTGATTTCTCCGGGTCCCTGCACCCCTAATGAAGCGGGTATTTCACTTGAGGTGATTGAACATTTTGCCGGGGAGATACCGATCTTGGGTATTTGTCTGGGACATCAAAGTATTGGCCAAGCGTTTGGGGGTAAAGTCGTTCGAGCGGCACAGGTCATGCATGGCAAGCTCTCGGCAATCCACCATCGTGGCGCAGGCGTGTTCAAAGCGCTACCGAGCCCATACCAAGCGACCCGTTATCACTCGCTCGTGATCGACCCCGCATCGTTGCCCGATTGCCTTGAAGTCACCGCATGGACTGAAGACGCGAGCGGGAAAGTTGAGGCGATCATGGGAGTTCGGCATAAATCCCTGGCTGTAGAGGGCGTTCAGTTTCA
>JALRJG010000119.1 GCA_023261215.1 Pseudomonadales bacterium
TGGAGTGACCGCTCGCCTCTGCTGAGTTTTTCGAACACAGACATGGCATTTAGAGATGATGTGCTGGTTGTGGGAAGCTATCACGGCTTCAATGTTTACCAGTTAGCAGGGGATGGAATGCCTCGGCTCGTGTCATCGGTGGTTTGCCCCGGGGGCCAAGGGGACGTTTCCATTGTTGGCGATTTACTCATCATGAGCGTTGAACAAACGCGAGGTCGGGTCGATTGTGGATTGCAAGGTATCAGTGTTGACGTGAGTCCGGAGCGGTTTAGAGGCATTCGTATATTTGATATCAGTGATTTAGAGCGTCCTGTTCAAGTCGGCCAGGTTCAGACCTGTCGAGGCTCCCACACGCATTCGGTCGTTTCTGGGCCGGGTAGTGATGGCAACATTATTGTTTATAACTCTGGAACCTCACGCGTTCGCGACAACGATGAGATGGCCAGTTGCTATGGAGAGGAGCCAGGCGATAACAGAACCGCACTGTTTCGGATCGATGTCATAGAAATACCGGTGGAAGATCCCTCAAAAGCCAAAATCATTGACAGCCCTGCGGTGTTTGCCGATCCGGAAACGGGTCGTTTGGCGGGACTGTGGCAGGGAGGTGATCATGGTGATGGCACGCAAGAAACCTCGGAAACAGACCAATGTCATGACATCACTGTGTTTCCCGAGGCGAATATCGCCGCAGGCGCTTGCTCTGGGAACGGCATTATTTTCGATATATCGGATCCCAGGAAGCCTGAGCGGATCGATGTCGTCTCGGACAAAGGGTTTGCCTACTGGCACTCGGCAACCTTCAACAATGAAGGGACTAAGGTCCTGTTTACCGACGAGTGGGGTGGCGGCAGTCGTCCTAGGTGTCGCAGTTACGACCCGCTCGATTGGGGCGCGGATGCCATCTATGACATTGTCGACGGGAAATTGACCTTTAGGAGCCATTTCAAGATGCCTGCGCCGCAGATGGAGGAAGAGAACTGCGTTGCACACAACGGCTCAGTGGTACCTGTGCCTGGACGAGATATTTTTGTGCAGGCTTGGTACCAGGGTGGGCTTTCTGTGATTGATTTCACCGATTCGAGCCAGCCTTTCGAGATCGCTTATTTCGATCGTGGTCCGATCCACGCGGATCACCTGGTCCTTGGCGGTTATTGGTCAACCTATTGGTACAACGGACAAATATACGGAACCGAAATCGCAAGGGGGCTGGATGTGTTCGAGCTGATGCCAAGCGAGTTCATAACAGCGAACGAACTCGCGGCAGCCCGATTGGCTAATCAGGGCGGTACGTTTAATCCTCAGCAGCAGATGCGCATCACCTGGCCTGCGCACCCGAGTGTCGCGCTGGCCTATCTTGATCAATTGGACAGGGACCAAGTTTTGGCGCCGGATTTAGGCGAGAAGTTGAGATCCGCGTTAGGCGCCTGTGCCGATCGCTTGGCGGCGAACAAAAAAGATCGGTCGCTTGCCCGTCAGCTGACGCGTTTAAGTGAGTCTCTGGTGGCGCAGGCGCAGGCGTCGGCTCTGGAATCGAAAGTTCGTACGTTGGGTGACCAGTTGACGTTGCTCGCCGATCGGTTGCGTTGATTCTCAGTGTCTTGCCGGTGTCGGAAGGCGCGCTCACCTAGGGGTGTCCTAGCGGTCCGTCAAGCTGATGAGGGGCGCTGAGCGCCTCTGGGTGCTCGAGTTGGCCGTCGCCCTGATGGGCTTTTGGGTTGAGTGGGCGAGGGGTCGCGATCGCCCACTGAGCGAGAGCTACTTTGCGATATGCGTTTGCGCCAGGCGCTCGCGGCGCTTGGTGATTTTGTCGGCCATGCGGGGCGAGCGTCCGGGGGTGCTCCATGGGCAAACCGCTAAGCAAAGCGCACAGCCGTGGTGTTCGTTAAAAAACGGCAGGCACTTGTCGAAATCCACGTACCATTTCATCTCTCCTCTCACGAGTTGTTTCTCGTCGCTAATGGCGCCAGCCGGGCAATCCCGTTCGCAAATCTGACAGCCCAGGCAAATGTCATCGACATGCAGGATGTCGGCTTCATCAGCGATGAGCGGCAGGTCAGTTAAGACAGAAGCCAACCTGAACGAGGCACCATATTCACGATTGATAATGGACCCGTGTTTGCCGAGCTCTCCGAATCCGCAGGCCAGTGCAGGGGGGATGAAATTGACACGGCCAGCCATAGGGCCGCAGTGCCCCTCCGCATGAAAGCCTTCACTGCGAATCCAGTCCGCTAAATCTCTCGCGATCCGTTCGCCTCGGGTATATTGCTTGACCACCTCACTCGACGCACTGGGCAGCGGCGCGTCTTTGAGGGTGTCATAGTCCATCACCACGCCCAACATGATGATCCAAGGCTCACTCACGGTGTAACCCTCAAAAACCCAGAGCGGATTCATCGGCGCAATGCCGACCAATTCGGCGCCCAGGGTTCGCGCTTTCTCATGCACAGATCGATGCCAGTGCTCTGGAGATCTTCGGGTAGACGCGTCGGCAATGGCCACAGGGATCCGTCGATGTACCCTTTCCCGCTCTTTAACCAATGCCTCACGCCCAGGCGCTGGATTTTTTGCACTGTGTTGGCCCATCCAGGTTTGCAGATGGCCATGAGGCGTCGCTTCGGGTGCGTGCCAGTAAATGGGGCTGGGCTGACGGGGTTGGGGTTCTCCGAGACCGTTGATGGTGTTCCCCGATACGTCAGGCCAAAGATCCATTTGCTCTCGCAAAGGTATGAATTGCTGTTTTGGAACCGATCTGCGATGCGTCACATCGTTGCTCCTAGAGTTCCATGGGTCTTTAGAGGTTCAACTTAAAAAAGAATGGCTGTCCATTCAATCCCAGATCTTCGTATCAGTGGCAGAGGGCTTTGCCCCAGTTCGCGCCGATTCGAACTCGATGATCATTCGCGCCTTGTGCGCCCACCTGGCGCACCGAGACAGCGATCCATGGGGTGTTGGGCACGATGTCAGTCCACCCTATCCACGCAGTCTTCGCATCGACGAGCGAGCGTTTTTTCGGCAAACTGTGCGCTCGTTTTGAACTGGGTAGAAAAATGGAAGACGTTGTCATTATCGACGCGGTGCGATCCGCAGTCGGTCGGAAGAATGGAACCTTGGGTTTGGTTCACCCCTCAGATACGCTGGGTCCAATCATGATGCAACTGCTCGAGCGCAATGGGGTTGCGCCTGAGGCCGTGGACCAGATCATTGGTGGATGCATCAACAAGCTTGCGGCGCAGGGGATGAATATTACTCGGACCGCGTGGTTATCACACGGGGGCGCGGAAGCGACGCCTTGCATCACCATCGACTCCCAATGCGGATCTTCACAGGAAGCGGTTCATCTCGCGACCAGTCAGCTGCGAGCGGGTATGGCCGATGTTGTGATGGCCTGCGGTGTTGAGAATATGTCCAGATTGCCGATTGGCTCAGATTCGGTCGGTTTAAAGCCAGAAATGGGCAAGCCGGTGTCCCGTTCCTATTTTGAGCATTACGAGTTCACCAGCCAATTCGAAGGTGCCGAGCGCATGGCTGAGAAGTATCAGCTCACCCGCAGCGATACGGATGCTTTCGGGCTCGAGTCGCAGACGCGGGCGAAAAAAGCCATTGCTGCCGGCCACTTCAAGTCGCAAATCATTCCGTTAGAGGTGCCGGTTTTTGGAGCCGATGGAAAACGCACGGACGACAGCATCGTGTTCGACACGGATGAAATACCACGAGACACGAGCCTTGAGGCACTGGGTGAATTGAAGCCTGTGGCTCGAGAGGATGGTGTCCATACCGCGGGTACCTCGTCTCAAATTGCCGACGGTGCGGCCGCCGTTTTGCTGATGACCGCTTCAAAGGCGGAGGCCTTAGGCTTGAAACCGCTGGCCCGAGTGATTGATGCCCAACTCGTTGGCTGCGACCCGGTGTTGATGCTTGAAGGCCCCATCCCAGCGACTGAGAAAATGTTGACTAAGACGGGATTGTCGATTAACGATATTGACGTGTTCGAGGTCAACGAAGCCTTTGCATCCGTTGTGCTTTCTTGGGCGAAGACGGTGGGTGCGGATTTGGCGCGCGTTAACCCCAACGGAGGTGCGATCGCATTGGGGCATCCGCTAGGCGCGACGGGGTGTTTTCTGACTACCAAAGCGGTCCATGAATTGCAGCGCACGGGCGGTGAATACGGTCTCATCGCGATGTGTTGTGGTGGCGGGCTCGGCACGGGCACTCTGATTCAGAGAATCTAGGCATCACCCAGGCTCTGATCTTCAAACCACGAGGATCAGAGCCTCACCCTTCGTGGTGCGTCAGGCGCCTTCTTCAAGCGTGGCTCGTTAGCCTCGCCGGTCGGAGGCGTCCGACCGACCTGAAAAATTGCTCCTTGTCTGATCTTGAATCCAAGCGACGATAGCGACAGTGTTCAACTGACGCATGCCGGAAGGTGTGCCGTACATCGGGTTGTGCCAAAACGCTGGTCGTTAAGCGTTTTTGGAGAATAGGGGTTCAGAGCCACGATGGAGGACCCGCGCGATGATAAAAGCTGCAGTTTCTTGTTCGCGCAGCTGGCGAAGCGCCCGAAGCTGCGCCTTCAATCCTATAAACGAGTCAACGCGCCCCAGTGTTGCTCAGTCGTGGGTAACCGATCGTTGACCGCCCAGTCTCCAGTTAGGCGAGCACCTACGTCCATCGTCTCACCTGCTAGGGTGGAGCGCTCAAGCCAGCGGTGTCGGGTCGACGCTGAAGCTTGGACGCTCTTCAGTGATTTTGACTCGAATTTCGCCGTTGGGTCCCTGGGTCAATAGATCGACCACCTCTTCGGCTAACACTCGAGCGGGCATCATCGGTCGGGACTTAAAGCTTTCCGGTACGATGGCCGTGTCCACCACGCCTGGACAGATCGCGTTCAATCTCAATCCCGTACCCGAGTTGGCCGCCGCCACCGCGCGAGTGAGGCCGATGACGGCGTATTTGGTCGCGGTATAGAGCGGATCTACAGGCACAAAACCCAGCCCTGCGATTGACGCCGTGATGGTGATGCAGCCCCCCTGATCACGAACCAAAGGGATGACAGCATGCAAACCATGAAAGACGCCGTCCAAATTGATACTCATGATGCGTCGATACTGTTCTAGCGATACGTCCTCGATCGCCAGGTAGGGCTGATCGGGCGGCACGGTCATGACGCCAGCATTCAAATGAACGTAGAGCGGTGCGCCAAGCGAGGTCTGGCAAGTTTCCAAGGCTGTTTGGATGCTGTTTGGATCTGCAACATTGCATGCAATGGCAAGTCCGCCGATTTCGTCTGCTACCTGCTGTGCAAGCGGTAGATTGACATCGCAGACGGCCACGCGATGGCCCTTCTCGGCAAGCAGTCGGCAGACTTCAGCGCCAATGCCCGACGCCCCACCGGTTACGAACGCCACAGGGTTGCTCATCGGTACCGCTCCTTTTTTTGACTCGGGTGGGGTTTGGACTCAAGAACACAAAGGTAGCAAACGGGCCAGAGAGTGCAACCCAAGGGTCTGGCACGTGGATGAATAGCGAGCGGCGTCGGATGCATCCTTGAGTTGGTTGCAACCGCCAGGGCGATATGGCCAGATGGCGAC
>JALRJG010000011.1 GCA_023261215.1 Pseudomonadales bacterium
TGGGATGGGTCACTGGCCATTCCTACATCGTCTATGGACCACTCGCTAATGGTGCAGTGACTTTAATGTTTGAAGGTGTACCCACTTATCCAGATGCGGGCCGCTTTTGGCAAATTATTGATAAGCATCAAGTGAATATTTTTTACACCGCGCCAACCGCGCTTCGATCCCTCATGGGTCTCGGAAACGAATTCGTTCAACAGAGTGCAAGGTGTTCGCTTCGACTGCTCGGATCGGTAGGTGAACCCATTAACCCAGAGGCTTGGGAGTGGTACTACCAGGTTGTGGGCGAGGGCCGCTGCCCAATCGTTGACACTTGGTGGCAGACTGAAACAGGGGCGATCATGATTTCTCCCTTGCCCGGCGCGGTCGATCTTAAGCCAGGCTCCGCAACTCTGCCCTTCTTCGGCGTCGAGCCAGTTCTGCTAGACGCCGAAGGCCAGATACTCGAGGGTGAAGGGTCGGGGAATCTAGCCATCCGATCATCCTGGCCAAGCCAAATCAGAACCGTTTACGGCGACCATCAGCGCTGTATCGATACCTATTTTACGACCTACCCTGGCTATTACTTCACAGGTGACGGCGCTCGCCGAGACGCGGATGGCTATTATTGGATCACGGGTCGGGTTGACGATGTTTTGAACGTCTCAGGACATCGAATGGGCACCGCTGAAATTGAGAGCGCGCTCGTGTTGCATCCGGCAGTCGCCGAAGCCGCTGTCGTCGGCTACCCCCACGATGTGAAGGGACAAGGAATTTATTGCTTTGTGACCCTCATGCAAGACATCGAGGGAACACCCGAACTCAAAAGTGAATTAGAGCAAATGATCCGCAAGGAAATTGGTGCGATCGCGAAGCCAGACATCCTGCAGTGGGCGCCAGCCCTTCCCAAGACCCGATCAGGAAAAATTATGAGGCGCATTCTGCGCAAGATCGCTGAAAATGCGCTCGATCAACTGGGCGACACCAGCACCTTGGCAGATCCCAGCGTGGTTGAAGATTTGATCGAAAATAGTCCGACCGCGCAAACATAAAAAAGGGCGCTGGTCGCGCCCCTTTTTAGTTCCAGACTCGGGATACCAAATCTAACTTTGACGTGTGTCGTCCGATTCGGTTTCCGGCGCAACTTCCTCTACTGGCTCAACTTCTGTCGCGGCCTCTGACTCCGCTTGAATTGAGGCTGAGTCTGACGCTTCAGCCTCAGCAACCTCTGGCCCCGTATCGCTTACCGCCGGGGCTTCAGATGCAATCTCCTCAGAAGATGATTCCGATTGCGTCTCGGAACTCTCAGATTCTTCCTGCGCTGCCTCTTCCGGGACTTCCTTCATCGAGAGCTTGATTCGACCTCGTTCAACATCAAGCACGATGACGCGAACCTCCTGCCCTTCCGTCAAGTAATCCGACACTTTCTCGACACGCTCCTTGGCGATCTGAGAAATGTGCACTAATCCATCCTTACCCGGAAGAATGTTCACGAAAGCGCCAAAATCGGCGATTTTGTTAACTTTGCCTGTGTAGATCTGGCCAACTTCAGCCTCGGCCACAATACCTTCAATCAAAGCTACCGCTTTATCTCTAGACTCTGCTCCTTCCCCAAAGATCGTAATGGTGCCGTTATCGTCGATATCAATTGAGGCGCCTGATTCTTCGGTAATTGAACGAATGGTTGCGCCACCCTTACCAATGACATCACGGATCTTATCTGAGTCAACCTTCATGGTAATCATCGAAGGCGCTGTGTCTGAGACGGCTTCTCGCGACCGGCCAATGACCTTGTTCATTTCACCCAAGATATGAAGACGCGCGTCCCGAGCCTGACCCAAGGCGGATTCCATGATTTGCTCGGTGATACCTTGGATCTTGATATCCATTTGCAGCGCAGTCACACCCGTTTCTGTTCCGGCGACTTTGAAATCCATATCACCGAGGTGATCTTCATCACCCAGGATATCGGTCAGCACGGCGAAACCATCGTCCTCAAGTACGAGACCCATCGCAACACCCGCGACAGGCGCTTTCAAGGGGACCCCGGCATCCATCAGAGACAAACTGGCACCACACACCGAGGCCATAGAAGACGACCCATTAGATTCCGTAATTTCGGACACAACGCGCGTTGTATAAGGCCAGTCCTCGGGTTTCGGCAGCACCGCGGCAATCCCTCGTCGAGCCAAGCGACCATGACCGATCTCCCGACGCTTGGGCCCGCCTACAAAACCGGTTTCACCGACACTATAGGGCGGGAAATTGTAGTGCAGCATAAAGGTATCTCGATAAGAACCCTGCAAAGCGTCAATAATCGCCGCGTCTCGCATCGAACCTAAGGTCGTCGTGACCAACGCTTGAGTTTCACCCCGCGTAAAGAGCGCAGATCCGTGAGTTCTCGCGAGGACGCCGACTTCAACACGAATGTCTCTGACGGTTTTGGTGTCACGACCATCAATACGTGGCTGTCCATCAATGATGGCTCGACGAACCGTTTTCTTCTCTATCTTCCCAAAAATATCTGAGACTTCGTCTTGTGCGGGCCCACCTTCAACTGCAAATTGACCCACCGCTTCATCCCGAAGCGCAGCCACCGCATCTTGTCGCTTGAGCTTCTCACTGATCTGATAGGCTTCAGCCAACTTGGACCCACAAGCTTCCGTCATAGCATCCAGCAAGGCTTGATTCACGGGCTCGGGTGTCCAATCCCAAGCGTCAACCCCGACGGCCTCACAGAATTCGTTGATGGCTTGGATAACCACCTGCATTTCTTGATGCGCGAATAAAACTGCACCCAGCATTTGATCTTCGGTGAGTTCTTTCGCTTCTGATTCCACCATAAGAACCGCTGCATCGGTGCCCGCAACCACCATGTCAAGGTAGGAGTCAGCCAATTGGGAAATGCTAGGGTTAAGTAAATAGCCTTCACGAGTGAACCCGACCCTTGCCGCCCCGATAGGGCCGGCAAAAGGAATCCCTGACAGTGCCAATGCTGCTGAGGCACCGATCATCGCTGGAATATCCGGATCAATATCCTTTTCTGCTGACACAACCTGGCAGGTGACCTGAACTTCATTCATAAACCCTTTCGGGAAGAGTGGCCTGATGGGTCGATCGATCAATCGAGACGTCAAGGTCTCCTTCTCCGAAGGTCGACCCTCACGCTTGAAAAATCCACCTGGAATCTTCCCTGCAGAGTAGGCTCTTTCTTCGTAATTGACCGTCAGTGGGAAGAAGCTCTGATTAGGGTTCGCTTCTTTACGCCCAACCACAGAGACCAACACTGAAGTTTGATTCATGGTCACGAGGACCGATGCGGTCGCCTGACGCGCAATGCGCCCGGCCTCTAGGACGACTTCGTGGTCGCCGTATTGAAATTTCTTTTGAATTGGATTCACACTTTTCTCCGATTTAAATCCAGCACTTATCGACGCAAGCCAAGCCGCTTGATCACATCGGCATATCGGTCCGCATTTTTTCTCATCAAGTAGTTCAACAATTTTCGACGTTGGCTCACCATTCGAAGGAGTCCTATTCGTGAATGGTGATCATGCTTGTGATCTTGGAAATGCGCTTGGAGCTTGTTGATGTTGGCTGTGAGCAATGCAATCTGAACTTCCGGGGACCCAGTGTCCGTTTCGGATGAACCATACTCTTTTACGATCGCAACTTTTTCTTCGTTAGATAACGCCATGTTTAGTTTCCTTTTTAATATGCCGTTGCTCGAAAGCAACTTTTGGTTTTACTTCCTTTGTGTTTAAGGCATGTCCGCGCATATTTGCAGACACCCTCTTAAGTTTGCGCCGCGAGAAGTCGCCGCGGCGCAATCCTTCCGTCATCAAGCACCTCACCAATTCCTATGAATTGATCATGGTCTCCTGACGACTGAAACAGTTGAACCAGTCCATCCCTGGGTGCGTTGGCGACTTGCACCGGCTGCCCCTGAAGCAAGTAAGCACCCGACAAAGTCGATAGCGTCACGCTGGGCATTGCCGAAACCGCTTCTTCCACGGGCCTCAACAAACCATCCAAAGCTCGTGCATCACCGTCGCTTGCCCGCGATACTGCGTCAAAATCAACCGTGTCAGCGATATCGAAAGCGCCTACACCCGTTCTCCTGAGCGCGATCACGTGGGCGCCACATCCCAGTACCTCACCAATATCTTCCGCGAGTGACCGGATATAGGTCCCTTTTGAGCAATGGACATCTAGATTGAGCGTCGTCTCGTCAAACGCTGAGAGCATTAAGCTATAAATACTGATGTCTCTTGCCTGTCGTTCTACTTCGATCCCTTGTCTCGCTAATTTATAAAGTGGCTGGCCGTCCTTTTTGATGGCTGAGTACATCGAAGGGACTTGTTTTATCTCTCCTCTAAATGTCTCGAGACACGCATCAATGGTCTCTCGATCTAGCTTAGGAACGTCTCGTTCCTCAATCACCTCGCCTTCGCTGTCGCCCGTGGTCGTCTTCACACCCAACTTGATCGTTGTCTCATAGCGTTTATTTGCATCGAGCAAATACTGAGAAAACTTCGTTGCCTCGCCGAAACAAATGGGAAGCACGCCTGTCGCGATGGGGTCTAAACTGCCCGTGTGACCAGCTTTTGCGGCATCAAATAGCCGCTTAGCTTGTTGGAGCGCGCCATTTGACGTTATTCCTGCTGGTTTGTCCAGCAACAATATGCCGTTAACCAACCGGCCTCTTGGTCTTCGTCTTCCCAACCTGGGTTACTCTTGCTCGCTCACGGGCCTAGAGTCGCGTAAGGCTCGATCGATTCTACTCCCAGTCACTAAACTGTCATCGAAGTGAAATCGGAGCTTGGGCGTCGTTCGGGTTTTCATAACACGACCCAGCCACTTACGGAGGAATGCCGAAGAGTTACTTAATAACAGCGCGGTTTGTTCCGCGCGATCTTCCGGGAAAACAGTGAAAAACACATCCGCGTAAGAGAAATCCTTGGAGACCTCAACATCACTGATGGTCACCATGCCGAGCCTGGGATCTTTTAATTCCCTCTGAACTGCGATGGCCAATTCCTTTTGGATCTGGTCTGCGACACGATCAACTCGGCTAAATCCAGCGTGCATCGTTCTTCAGCGAGCTATAGCGCTCGAGCGACCTCTTTGGTGTCAAAAACTTCGATTTGATCTCTTACGCGAACGTCGTTGTAATTCTTGACCCCAATTCCGCACTCAGTTCCGCTTCGCACTGACTCCACTTCATCTTTGAAATGCCTCAGGCTTTCGAGCTCACCTTCATAAATCACAACATTGTCTCGAAGCACTCGAATCTTCTTGCTTCTGAATACTGTTCCCTCCACCACCATACAGCCGGCAATGGCACCAAACTTTTTACTATCAAAAACGTCACGAACTTCAGCAATACCCACAATTTCCTCGCGAACTTCAGGGGCGAGCATTCCTGACAGTGCAGCTTTTACATCATCTACCAGGTCATAAATGACCTTGTAATAGCGAAGATCAATGCCTTCCTTTTCAACCAGTCGTTTCGCTTGATTATCCGCTCGAACGTTGAATCCAAACACCACCGCCTTCGCTGTGACCGCATAGTTGATGTCTGTTTCTGACAAGCCCCCAACGCCTGAAAACACGACGTTGACCTTGACCTCATCATTACCCAGATCATTGAGCGCGGACACAATGGCTTCAAGCGACCCTCTCACATCTGCCTTTACAACAATGTTCAGCGCCTGGGCCTCATCGCCTCCAAAACTGGCGAGCAGATTATCAAGCGAGACAGTGGGCGAGGCCATTCGCTCAGTCTTGCTCTTGTCTCGTCTAAATTCTGCGACTTCCCGGGCAGACCTTTCGTCCTTCGTCACAACAAACTGATCTCCAGCAGCCGGTGTGCCATCGAGGCCTAGAATAGAAACGGGCGTCGCTGGGCCTGCCATTTTGAGTGGCTGACCATTTTCGTCGGTCATCGCTCGCGTTCGACCGTATTGCTCACCGGCCACGACGATATCGCCTTGCTTGAGCGTACCGTTTTGAATCAGCAGCGTTGCAATCGACCCCTTACCTTTATCGAGGCGTGACTCAATCACGACGCCCTGTGCTGGCCCGTCCTTAACTGCGGTTAGTTCCAGGAGCTCAGCTTGCAAAAGCACCGCTTCAAGCAGCTGATCGACGCCCTCACCGGTCAGCGCTGAGACAGGGATAAACTGCGTGTCTCCGCCCCACTCCTCTGGAATGACTTCCTTTGCTGCAAGCTCATTTTTTACGCGATCGGGGTCGGCACCTTCTTTGTCCATTTTGTTGACCGCAACGACCAAGGGAACACCAGCGCCCCGAGCGTGCTGAACCGCCTCCTCGGTTTGGGGCATGACGCCATCATCAGCAGCGACCACCAGAATAACGATATCGGTTGACGTCGCTCCGCGAGCCCTCATCGCCGTGAAGGCGGCGTGTCCGGGCGTATCAATGAAACAGATTTCGCCGTGATCAGTTGCGACTCGATAGGCGCCAATATGCTGAGTGATACCACCCGCCTCGCCGCTGGCAACCTGCGTTTTGCGGATATAATCGAGCAGCGACGTCTTCCCGTGATCAACATGCCCCATGACCGTCACCACCGGCGCTCTGGGTTCGGGCGCAGCATCGTATACAAGCGCCTCTTCAAGGTCTTTCTCCACGCTATTGGCGTCGATCAATCTGACTTCGTGGCCAAACTCTTCAACCACGAGCGCCGCCGTTTCTTGATCTATTGGCGCATTCACGTTGGCCATCACGCCCAAATTCATCAGCGTTTTAATCACATCGTTTGCTTTGACGGACATCCTCTGGGATAGCTGCTGCACCGTGATGGAGTCCGCAAGCTCAACTTGACGAACAATATCTTTTGTTGGCGCCTTGAATTCATGGGTTTTAGCAGCTTTGGGAGCCGCCGCGCGCTTAGATCGAAGATTGTCACCAAGCCCGAGCGTATTGGACGTGGCGACTTCGGTGTCATCCTCTTCAAGGAGCTCGTCAACTTCCTCAACGAAAAGCTCTTCAACGCGCTTCTTCCGATTACCGTGCTTTGCTTTTTTCTCTTGAATCTCGTCAACGTCGATCTCTTTGCGATCGCGCTTATCTTTTCGGGAGCCAGCGCGCTCGTCACCCTCTTTGCTCGCGTCACCGCCTTTGGCTTTGGATGCTTTGGCTGCCTCTTCCGCTGCTTTCTTGGCGCGGGCTTCCTCTTCTGCCTTTGCTTTTGCGGCCCGCTCCTGGGCTTCTTGCCGTTTAATCTCCGCCTCTTTTTCTGCGGCTCAATGTGCGGCTCGGCGAATGGCTTCTGGATCAAGCTGTTCAGGCTTCTTCGCAACGACCTCTTCGATCATGGGTTCCGGCGCTGGACTGCTTGCGGCGACCACCTCGTCAGTTGAAGGCGCCGCTTCTTCTCGACGGACATAAGTGCGTTTTTTACGCACTTCAACATTGACCGTCCGACCACGACCTGCAGAGCCCGCCGCCTTCACCGTGCTCAATGTTCGTCTTTTCAAGGTGATCTTTTTAGGACCATCCTCGGCCTCGCCATGGGCGCGCTTAAGATGCGCTAAAAGCGATTCTTTTTGTGTTTCATCCACGACGTCTTCTTGCGCGGTTTGCGGCAACCCAGCTTCCTGCATTTGCTGCAATAAACGGTCGACGGGGGTTCCCACAATCTCCGCCAGTTGTTTCACCGTTGTATCAGCCATAATCTCTTCCTCTCACCTACGCGTTCGTGCCTATCGCCTTATTCAAACCATGGGGCGCGAGCCGTCATAATGATTTCGCCTGCCAATTCTTCGGTCATGGAGTCGATCTCCATCAAGTCATCGATCGCTTGTTCGGCGAGATCTTCCATCGAGACTACGCCGATCGCAGCGAGGTCATAGGCCAACTTGGTGGTCATACCTTCCATCGACAGCAGATCCTCGTGAGGCTCCTCGGTAATTCGTGTTGCCTCGTCGGCGAGTTCCTTGGTCGTCAGAACGTTTCTTGCTCTTGACCGGAGCTCCTCAACGATGTCTTGATCGAACCCTTCGATGGCCAACATTTCGTCGAGAGGCACATAGGCAATTTCTTCTAAGGTCGTGAAGCCTTCTTCGAGCAAGACCACGGCAACATCTTCATCAACGTCGAGTTGCTCCATAAAGTTCGTCACAATTTGCCCAGCTTCTTCCTCTTGCTTTTCGCTCGCTTCATCTTCCGTCATGATGTTGAGAATCCAGCCCGTGAGCTCACTTGCCAGCTTCACGTTTTGGCCGCCTCGCCCAATGGCTTGCGCGAGATTGTCCTCTGATACCGCGATGTCCATGCTCTGCGTTTCTTCATCAACCACGATAGAGGCCACTTCTGCAGGGGCCATGGCGTTAATCGCCAACTGCGCCACATTGTCATCCCAAAGCACAATATCGATTCGTTCGCCACCAAGCTCGCCAGAGACGGCCTGCACACGCGAGCCTCGCATACCCACACAGGCTCCGACAGGATCAATCCGACCGTCGTTGGTTTTTACAGCGATCTTGGCTCTAGACCCTGGGTCCCGAGCAGCGGCCAGAATTTCTATCACGCCATCGGCTATTTCCGGCACCTCGATCTTAAACAACTCGATCAACACAGCCGACGTTGTGCGGGTAAGAACCAGCTGCGGACCGCGCGCCTCCGGGCGAATTTCTTTTAACAACGCTCGCACCCGATCGCCCACCCGAAACAGCTCACGGGGCACCCAATCTTCCCGAGGGAGAATCGCCTCAGCGTTGTTGCCTAAATCGACAATGACCGCTTCACGCGTCACACGTTTGACTTGACCGTTGATGAGTTCCCCGACACGACCCATATAAGCATCAACGACTTGAGCTCGCTCAGCCTCCCGAACCTTTTGGACGATGACCTGTTTGGCGGTCTGTGCAGCGATTCGACCAAACTCGACTGACTCCACTTCAATCTCGTGGTAATCGCCGGCGTTTAGACCTAACCCTTGTTCAAGAACATCATCGATCGTGAGTTCGGCTTCAGGATTTTCGTAGGCTTCGTCCTCTACGATGTGCCACCGGCGGAATGTCTCGTAGTCGCCGGTTTCTCGGTCGATCGCAACTCTGATATCCGTTTCTTCGGTATATCGCTTTTTGGTTGCCGTCGCCAAAGCAGACTCGAGCGCCTCAAAAATGATGTCCTCAGGGACGCCCTTCTCATTCGAGACTGATTCCACTACCAATAGAATTTCTTTACTCATGACCTATTACTCACTTTCAGCTACTCACTCTCAGCCGACCGGAGCCTTCTCTCCGGCATTTGAACTTTTGCCCTCTCAATTGAGTGGAAGGGCAAAACAATCTCTTCCTCATCGCTCAACCTCAACACCAAATCAGAGCCTTCTATCCCAACCAACACACCCTTGAACTTTTTCTGGCCTTCAAAGGGTTGCCGGAGTTGCACCGAGGCGCTCTGGCCCTGACAGCGCTCGATCTGGCTGGGTTTAAAAATTCTTCGATCAATGCCGGGCGAAGACACCTCAAGGGTATATTCCTCCTCAATCGGATTTTCTACATCGAGCAGACCCGACACTTGTCGGCTGACCACGGCACAGTCATCCACTGTTATTCCTTGCTCCGCTTCAATGTAAATCCGAAGCATTGATCGCCGCCCGTGTCTAACGATCTCAAGGCCCCAAAGCTCAAAGCCAAGAACTTCAACCGTAGGTTCGATCAGCGCTTCTAATTCCTGCTCTCGCATCGGTTTACTACCCATAAAAAAAATGGGCATCAATGCCCACTTTAAATTCAACACCCCGACTAGAAGTCGAGCGCTGACCATAATCTCAATCGAGTGGGCCGCTTTACCAACCGCTAACGGTAAAAACAGCCCGCTCAATCAACCGAATCCTAGTGAATCGGAATGGGTACACCTCGTCTCTTAGAAGCGAACCAACCCTCGATTGGCCTACCCTTCTAACCGACTCTTGCTGCTCGTACCAGATAACAAAAAGCCCCTTAAAGGGGCTTTTCCAAAAGTGGTAGCGGGGGCAGGATTTGAACCCGCGACCTACGGGTTATGAGCCCGTCGAGCTACCAGACTGCTCCACCCCGCAACAACAAGGGCGCCTATTATAGGGGGCCAAAAATGAGCGGTCAACCGTTATGGGTGACTCTTTAAGCACACCTGAGAGATATTCGGGTATTCAAAAAAAACCCCCGATATCGGGGGCTTTAAGATGGTGCCGAAGAGAGGACTTGAACCTCCACGGGGTTTCCCCCACTACCCCCTCAAGATAGCGTGTCTACCAATTCCACCACTTCGGCAATTCAGGCGGACCTTACCTCAAGTGTTGACTCTAAATCTAGAGCCACCCACTTCGACGGTCCAATTTTTTAGATATCAGGTACCTCAAGTCCATCGCTCTGAGCGGTTTCTTCAACCTTCTCAATTTGCGGCATGCCTTCGGTTAACGCTAACGTTGAGCGCTCTCTTGCAACATAGGCAAGCCCAAAGCTCGTTAAAAAAAATGCAATCGCGATCCATGTGGTCATACGGGTCAGAAAATTCCCTGCACCCCCACTGCCGAACACCGTGTTCGAAGCACCGCCGCCGAAACCTGACCCCATATCGGCACCCTTACCGTGCTGAATCAAGACCAGTCCAATAATGCCAAGAGCTGCAATGACATGAACAACCAGCACTAGCGACTCAAATAAATCTAAATTCATCTTCTTAACTCTTTAATACTTTCGAATGACCATCAACGATCAACACAGTCTATTCAAACGTTGTTGTCTGAGGCTTAGCTCGCTCTACTTCGGAGCAAACTCCATTGCCCGATCGACTATCAACCGATTATCAATCGACCAAAAGCGCCTCGGTGCATAGCGCTACGAACCCTTCTACGGAGAGGGACGCGCCACCCACAAGCACCCCGTCGACGGCAGGTTGCTGTAAAAACGGCCGCACATTATCCGCTTTTACACTGCCTCCATACAAGACCCGCAAGCCTGGCTCGAGACGAGGATAGCTTTTCCTGATACGACGACGGATGAATTCATGCACTTCATTGGCCTGATCTGGCGATGCTTGTTGGCCCGTTCCAATTGCCCAAACCGGTTCATAGGCGATCGTGAGTTGGGTTTCGCTTTCGTAACCATCCGACAGTGCGTCCAACGCAGAGAGCTGTTTCAAAATGACTGACTCAACTTGCGATTCTTCTCTTTGCGTTAACGTTTCACCCACACACAGGATGGGATCAATGTTTTGTTTAGCGAGGTTGACAAGGCGCTGCCCAGCCAACGCATCGGTTTCACCATACAACTGCCGGCGTTCAGAATGCCCAACAAGCGCGAGTGTTACCCCAGCGGCCTTCAGCATCGAACCTGAGATTTCGCCTGTGAAAGCACCCTCGTGATACTCAGATACATGCTGAGCGCCCACTAAGGCCACGTCGGCAAACGCGTTGACCGCCTCATTCAATAATAGAAAAGGTGGGAAGATCGCGAGATCCAATGACGCTTGCTTCATCGATGAGAGCGCCAAGGCCATCTCTCGCACCAAAGCAGACGAACCATTCATCTTCCAGTTGGCGGCAATAAGGTAACGACTCAATTAAACAGTTCCATAGTTGTTCGTCCCTCGGGGCCTAGACGTCCGCGCCAGCCCTTTTTAAATCAATGACCCACACTTGAAACACAATCAGCGATCACTTGAGCGCTCTCCTCAACCAGCGCTTGATGAGCACCTTCGACCATCACGCGAATCAGGGGCTCAGTTCCCGAAGGCCGGAGCAGGACTCTTCCCTGATCGCCCAGTCGAGATTCAACTTCCTTCACGGTGGCTTGAACTGATGGATGCGAGGCGTCTTCTCTATCCTTGCAGGGTACGTTGATCATATGTTGGGGATACTTAACCATCCCTTCACTCAGCTCGGACAAATCGGAGCCGGAACTGCGCATCGCGCCTAGAATTGCTAAGGCCGCGACCATAGCGTCTCCGGTGGTGGTTCGATCAAGGCAGATGAGATGCCCAGAGCTTTCTCCTCCCAAGGTCCAGCCACGAGACTCGAGTTCCTGCATGACATATCGATCACCGACATTTGCCCGAACGAACCCAAGACCCATCCCTTCAATGGCTTGCTCTAATCCAAGATTACTCATCAGGGTACCTACCACGCCTGGTGGCTTCTGACCTTTCCTAACCTCTTCCTGAGCCATGATAAACAGCAATTCATCCCCATCAACGACGACGCCCTTGTGATCCACCATCACCAATCGATCGCCATCACCGTCAAGCGCAATGCCTACATCGGCACGACGGGCCACCACTTCTTCAGCCAATGCTCTGGGGCTGGTCGCCCCCACGTCATGATTAATATTTAAGCCATCGGGTTCAACACCAATGGCGAAGACCTCAGCACCTAGCTCAGAAAAAACTTTTGGTGCGATACGGTATCCGGCCCCGTGCGCAGCATCGACCACAATTCTCAAACCGGAAAGCTTCTGTTTTTCTCGGTAAGTGCTCTTACAAAATTCTGCATAGCGACCCGCAGCATCCTCGATCCTTGATACCTTGCCCAAACCCGAGTCCGTGTTCATCTCAAACGGGAGGTCCAAAAAAGACTCAATCGTCGATTCCATTTCATCGGTGAGTTTCTTACCTTCAGCCGAAAAAAACTTGATGCCATTGTCGTGGTAAGGATTGTGAGAGGCGCTGATCACCACCCCGGCCACTGCATTCTGAGTTCGGGTTAGATAGGCAACCGCAGGCGTCGGGAGCGGCCCGAGCAGCCTAACATCCATCCCTGCAGACGCCAGCCCAGCTTCAAGTGCGGATTCAAAAACATAGCCAGATATGCGCGTGTCTTTACCGATCAATACGGTGCCTTTGCCTTCGGCCGCCAGCGCACGACCTGCTGCCCAACCCAACTTCATAACGAACTCTGGCGTCATCGGGGATTCACCCACCAGTCCTCTGATACCGTCCGTACCGAAGTATCGTCGTGACATACTTTGCTTCCTCAACCCTTTTGGGTAACCGTGTAACCGATTTTAACGCTTAGCCTTCACACTCTCTGACTGCGCGCAAGACGTTGATTGCACTCACCATCGGCTCAACATCGTGAACACGAACAATTGAGGCGCCGGCTTGAATCGCCAGCAGATGGCCTGCGACCGATGCTGCAATAACATCTCGCGCAATGCCAGCGATTGAGCGTTTTCTCGAGAGCCCCACCATCATCGGGAGTCCGTGATGTGCGAATCGATGTAGTCCGGCCACCAAACTGAAATTGTGGTGTGCTTCTTTACCAAAGCCAAATCCAGGATCAAGAATGAGCCGATCCGATGCAATCCCAGCTAAACCGCAAGCCTCGATTCTCTTTTCAAAAAATTGGTTAAGGTCACCAAACAAATCCGCATAGTAGGGAGCGTCTTGCATCGTCGACGGCGTGCCTTGCATGTGCATAAGGACCAAAAGCGCTTCAGATTGCCCACACGCTGCCAACGCACCAGGTCTGGACAACGCTCGCACGTCGTTGATGATTTCAACATTAAATTCGAATGCAGCAGCCATTACCGCTGCGGTACTTGTGTCAACAGAGATGGCAATCGGCAAGCGTTTTCTGATTGCCTCAATAACCGGCAACACCCGATCCAATTCCTCTGCTTCAGAGACTCGATCCGCCCCAGGTCGGGTGGATTCACCGCCAATATCAATCACATCCGCCCCTGCCTCCATCATCATCTCTGCATGGCGCAGCGCAGCGTCTCGATCTAAAAACAAACCGCCGTCGGAGAATGAGTCCGGCGTTACATTGAGGATACCCATGACAAGCGGCCCTTCGGCCATCTTGTCTTTGAGCGATATCGGTCCCACGAGGTTAATTAGGCGCCAGAGGGAGCATTTCCTAAACCGGGATCTGCGTCGGATTCAGACACCTTGTCGGTCGGTGCGACGGGTGGCTCATCCGGTGCATCATCGTTCCAGTTGGATGGCGGTCTCGGCATTCGACCTGCCATGATGTCATCTATCTGTGCCCGGTCGATGGTCTCGTACTCTAAAAGAGCCTCAACCATTGCGTCCAGCTTGTCTCGATTCTCGATCAGAATTGTTCGTGCGGTCTCGTAGCACTGATCAATAATCAGCCTAACTTCTTCATCGATGAGCTTTGCTGTCTCTGCCGAGACATGAGATCTGGCGCTTCCCGCGGACTTTCCAAGGAAGACCTCTTGATCATCCTCTTCATACTGTAACGGGCCCAGTTTTTCTGACAGTCCCCATTTTGTGACCATAGACCGAGCCATTCGTGTTGCCCGCTCAATGTCGTTTGAGGCACCTGTGGTGACGCCTGCGAAGCCTAACGTGAGTTCTTCAGCAATACGCCCACCGAACAAGCCGCAAATCTGAGATTCAATCGATCGCTTACTCATAGAGTAACGGTCTTCTTCTGGTAGAAACATCGTGACGCCTAGCGCTCGCCCTCGAGGAATAATCGTCACCTTGTAGGTTGGGTCGTGCTCGGGCACCAAATAACCAACGATACAATGGCCCGCTTCATGGTAGGCGGTATTGCGACGTTCCTTCTCCGACATGACCATCGACTTTCGTTCTGCGCCCATCATGATCTTGTCTTTGGCTTGTTCGAAGTGACGCATGCACACCAGTCGCTCATCCTGTCGCGCGGCGAACAACGCTGCCTCATTCACCACATTGGCTAGATCTGCCCCTGAAAAGCCCGGCGTGCCTCGGGCAATGTCAAAGGCGACCACATCGTCGGCCATCGGCACCTTTCGCATATGGACTTTCAATACTTGCTCGCGCCCACGGAGGTCCGGCAGAGGAACTACAACCTGACGGTCAAATCGACCGGGCCTCAGAAGCGCTGGGTCTAAGACATCGGGTCGGTTCGTTGAGGCGATTACGATAATGCCTTCGTTACCATCGAAACCGTCCATTTCAACTAGCAACTGGTTCAAAGTCTGTTCGCGCTCGTCATGACCGCCTCCCAGCCCCGCGCCTCGATGACGCCCGACTGCATCAATTTCATCAATAAAAATGATGCAAGGCGTTGCTTTCTTGGCCTGCTCGAACATGTCGC
>JALRJG010000120.1 GCA_023261215.1 Pseudomonadales bacterium
CTTGCCATTTTGGCAAGGAGCAAAGCGCGATCAGCCTCAGACATTGACGGCGTTGCGCTTTGTTTTTCTTGTCGAGCGAACAAGTATTTTTCTCGAATGATCCGCCGAGCCTTGAACCCTCTAAGCTTTGCGGACTCAAAGGCGGTATCGATCATCATGGGGTTACCGCAGAGCAGGATCCAATCCGATTGGGGATCAAGATGGAGACGCTCAAAGCCCGAGTGCAGATACCCTTGAAATTCCGCGGGGCCAGGATGCAGCGGCAGGGTCTGCGAGTAAAAAACCTGCCAATCAAACCAAGCGTTGCGCTCGGCGAATGCTTCTATCCAATCCCGGCATAAGAATTCCTGAGGTTCGCGCACGCCGAAGAGAAGGAGAACACGATCGAAAGGCAGAGGTGACTTTGACTCCAAGGCCTGGAGCATAGGTAAATAAGGCGCGAGTCCCGCGCTGGTCGCAGCCAGGACAAGTTGTCTCCCAGAAGGCGGTAAAACCAGGCGGCCGTAGGGTCCCTCAATCTCAGCCTCAAGCTGGGCCGAATCACCAAACAGCAACTGGGTGGCGCGACCATCGACCACGGGTGTAATCAGGAGCTCAAAGTCACCTGGCGCGCAGCTGTCATCGCACTGAGCAAAGCTGTAACTCCGCTGGAAGCTGCCACGATCATCCTGGAAGCGAAATCGATAAAACTGACCGGGTATAAACGGCAGCTCAGTCTGATCACTCCGCCAGCGCATCCGAATGGCCGTTGGCGAGACCTTCTCGGTCCATTGAAGGGTGGCTTTAATAGGCATACAGCAAGGTTCCTGCAATCACGGCTATTATGCACCACCCGAGGATACTCAACTTTGTTCAGCCCAAAAGGCCTTTGATGCGAACAATCAATGTTTGCCTCTAAGGGGCAGCAACCCATTTATCAAGAGTCGTTCTGAGCACAATCACCCGAGTCGCCCGCTCTCGTTAATTTTGTTCACACGCCTCAGCGGGGCGGCTTCATGGGAAGAACCTTACCTAAGCCACTCTATCTGGACGACCCTTTCTGGACGACCCTATCTGGGCGATCCAAATTGCTGTGCCAAGCCCCCTATGACATGATGCCTCGCGGAACAATGAGTGAGATGGCCAAAGGCCACGAATTCAGCATGGATATCGCCATCATTGGCGCCGGTGCCGCTGGTTTGGCCGCAGCTCGGCGCCTGACCGAACATCACAACGTCACTGTTTTCGAGTCACTGCCAGAGATTGGCGGCGTCTGGGCCTGCAGCCAGACCGCGCCCTGCCAACCCATCTATGATGAGCTGAGAACCAACATCCCCATTGATCTGATGGCCTTCTGGGATTTTCCTTTTCGAGCCCAAGACAAGGATCGAAGCACCGGAGATTTCCCTCGGGCAGACGCAGTTCAGGCCTATCTCCGCCGTTTTGCTGAGCATTTTAATCTGCTCGATTTTTTGCAACGAGAGAGCCGAGTCATGACGGTTGAACCTCTCCCCATGGATCGATGGCAAGTTCGCTGGGAAAAGGACGCGTCAACACGCAAGGAGGCGGTCTTCGATGCGGTTGTGGTTTGCTCTGGGCACTATCACCGGCCCGTCTTTCCCACACTACCGGGTATTGATCAGTTTTCCGGCCGCGTCATTCATGCCGCCGACTTTAGGTCTGGTGACGATCATTTGGGAGAGCGGGTTTTGGTCTGGGGTGCCCATGCCTCGGGCACGGACCTCGTTCGCTTGATTGCGCCCCATGCCGCGTCCATCTTTTGGTCTGGCCATGCAGACACCATGACAGCGGCATCGGCGGATCTGCCCAACGTCCACTGCCACGCTGACATCACGGCTTATCACGGCTCGACGTTCAGCTTTGCTGATGGCGAGGATGTGCGAGAGATCGATACACTGATTTATTGCACCGGGTACGCGTACGAATTTCCCTTTTTCTCAGCGGACCTGCTCAACCATAACGGCGAGCGGATTGACGACCTTTATCTGGACCTCATACACGCCGAATGCCCGACGCTTGCCTTCATTGGCATTCCCTCGCTGATCATCCCCTTTCCTTTGTTCGATGCACAAAGCCGGTGGCTCAGCGCACTTTGGCGAGGGACGTTCACTTTGGCTGATCAATCAGCCCGCCAGGCGTGGGTACAGACAAGACGCCAAGCGTTCGAAGCGCTCGACAAACCCGATCGCTCCTTTCATCGATTGGGTGAAGCCCAAATGGCCTACATGAGGCAACTCTTGGCACAAGCCGGCGAACCTGGCCCGCCCGATGGGTTCGAGTCGGCCAGCCGCGCTGCGCAACGACATCGTTTAGAACATGCGGGCAATTTTCGAGATCAACCCATTGCCAGACTCAGTCATCGACCGCCTTCATAAAATCAATATCTCGCTTTTCGCCCGACGGGACGGGCACCTCAACGAGTCGCTCATCCACATCATCGTATTCCAGACGCAGCGCACGGCACATCGTGGCGTGCATTTCGTATGTGCAGGTGATGTACGTGAGCTCAAGAATCGCTTCATCCGAGAGTTCGGCTTTCAAAGCAGCCATCGTGGCCTCTGGTACGCGACCCCCGGAGAGCACAAGGTCATCGGTATAAGATAAGACCGCCCGCTCTAGCGGTGTAAACAGATCACTCGATCCCCATGAGGGAATCGCCTCGATATGCGCCTCTGAATAACCCGCAGCGCGTAGCGCCTTACAATGCTGAGAGAACACAAAAAGACTGCCCCTCGCATAGCCAGCTCTGGCTTGACCGAGTTCCCTCAGTTTCGGGCTAATTTGTCGATTTCTTCCTCGGTAGAATTGGAAGCCCTGAACGGCATGACGGAAACAGTCAGGTACCAGCGCAAAGACGGACCACCAGTTTCCTGGCGTCCCCGTCGCTGTCCCGGGATGCGTGACAGGGTCAACACCTGGACCAAACACCGCGTCGTAAACCTTTTGAACATCTTCAGGTGCTTCGGCTCTGGGCACTTCTCTTAATCTAGGCATGCTTCATTTCCTTGGGGGTTTTAGTACATCAAACAGCGCTCACCTTCATCTCGAGTCCAGTGCCGGCGGCAGTCGGTGTCGGATAACACCAAGCCGCACAACCCTGGGCCCGCGAGTTCTCCACTTGATACTCCCACGCCCAGCACCTGCAGCCAAGTCCTTGATCTCACTGCCCTGTTCGCAATTTGACTGGATTCGAAGCAACATTTTGGCGCGCAGTCCAGTAAACTCTGCCGTTTTGGCTTTCACAGAGCAGCACGGAAGACAGGATCGATGAGCAGACCACTAGCGGCTGAAGCACTGGGCACTTTCTTCTTGCTCGCCTGCGTAGTGGGGTCGGGCATCATGGCCGAACGGCTCGCCGGTGGTAATGTGGGCATCGCCCTACTCGGCAACACCATAGCCACCGGCGCCATGCTTTACGTTTTAATTACCTTCTTGGGACCGATTTCCGGGGCGCACTTCAACCCAGCAGTCACGCTTGCGATGGTCCTCGAGCGCCGAATCACTCGGCAAACGGCGATATGTTATGTAGGGGTACAAGTTGTGGCTGCGGTCGCAGGTACTTGGGCCGCACACGCCATGTTCGCCGAGGAGATCATTCAATTTTCAGAGAAACTTCGAACAGGCCCAGACCAGTGGTTCTCAGAGGGTCTGGCCACCTTTGGCTTGGTCATCACCATCTTCGGCTGCGTTCGTTACAAAGCCGATGCCGTACCCGCAGCGGTTGGCCTTTACATCACCAGTGCCTATTGGTTCACGGCGTCCACCTCTTTTGCTAACCCGGCTGTAACCATTGCTAGAAGCCTCACCAACACCTTCAGCGGCATTGCGCCAGCTCATGTTCTGGGGTTCATCAGCGCTCAGCTTGTTGGCGCGATCATCGCGGTTTGGGTTCATCGAATGCTCATCAAGGACCGATGATGACGTGCCTGGCCCTACAACCCTACGTGCGTCAACTGCACCGAAAAGCCAGTCACTCACATGCGTGATTATTTTCTGAAACGCCTGGCGCTGATACCGCCGACCCTCTTGGGCGTCACCTTGATTGTCTTCGCAATCACGCGCCTGGTGCCCGGCGGCCCGCTCGAACGCGCCATCATGGAAGCGCAAGTCATGGATGCGGGCACAGGAAGCTTCTCTTCGAGCGCCGGTCAAACCATGGCGATCTCAGAGGATCAACTCGAGCAGCTCAAAGCGTACTACGGCTTCGATAAGCCGGTCCTTGAGAGCTATGTTATTTGGCTAGGGAAAATTTTCAGAGCCGATCTCGGCACATCGTATCGCTATAACGAACCCGTTTGGGATGTCATCAAAAGCCGATTCCCTGTCTCCATCTATTACGGGCTGGTCACCTTGGTCCTGACCTACGCGGTCTGTATACCCCTGGGGGTCTTAAAAGCGGTTCGACATCGAACCACCATCGACACCGCATCCTCTATTTTGATCTTCATTGGTTACGCGGTGCCCGGATACGCGCTCGGATCGTTGTTGCTCCTGTTCTTCTCGGTGAGGTTAGATTGGTTTCCCATGGGCGGGTTCATGAGCTTTAACTACGACAGCTTGTCCCCAAGCGAGCAGTGGTTAGACATCATCCATCACTCTATTCTGCCTTTAATTTGCTACATCATTGGCAGCTTTGCGTTAGTGACCATGCTTTTGAAGAACCATCTATTGGAGAACCTTGCGGCCGATTACATTCGCACAGCCATCGCCAAGGGCGTGTCGTTTAGAAACGCGGTTTTAAAACACGCGCTTCGAAACTCAATGATTCCCATCGCGACCACTTTTGGTCAGAACATCACACTGCTCGTGGGGGGCTCGTTCTTAATCGAATCTATCTTCGATATCGATGGGTTTGGACTGCTCGGCTTAACGTCGATTCTCGATCGAGATTACCCGGTGGTGATGGGCGTCGTACTGCTTAGCAGCCTGCTCTTGCTCATCGGTAACGTGTTATCCGATCTTCTCGTTGCACTTGTCGATCCAAGAATTAGGTTCCAGTAATGCGCTGGCAACTTAACCCTCAGACCCTCAAAAAAATTGATCGATTCAAAAAAATCAAAGTCGGTTACGCGAGTTTTTTAGTCCTAGCTGCGTTGAGCGTGCTGCTGGCAACCGCCGAGCTCTGGGTCAACAACCGTGCGCTGATCGTGAGCTACGACGAAACCCTTTACTTTCCGACGTATGGCGCCTTTATTCCGGGCTCGACCTTTGATTTGGGTTACGACTACGAAACCAATTATCGTGATCTCAAAGCGAAGCTCGAGGCGTCTCAACGAGGCTGGGTGATATTGCCTCTCGTGCCTTTCAATCCTTTTGAGAGCGATGCGCAAGACGGCATCCTGAGGCCCACGCCGCCGGACCCAGAACGAGGCCATTTTTTAGGCACGGATACCACAAGCCGCGACATCTTGGCACGACTCGTTTATGGCACTCGAACCGCACTGCTCTTTGCCCTGGCTTTCATGATCAGCGTTTATTTCATTGGCGTAGTGATTGGCTGCAGCATGGGCTACTTCGGTGGCGCCTTTGATCTGATTTTCCAACGCTTCATCGAAATCTGGTCCAACACTCCAT